>NZ_JAQT01000024.1:0-25043 GCF_000524295.1 Shuttleworthella sp. MSX8B | reverse complement strand
CGTAAAGGCAACCTTGCTTCCCTCAGCGACCTCATAGACCTGATTGTGCTCTGTCTCGTCGCCAACCAGGATATCGCCCGGCAGCTTCACATCTGCATGGAATACCTGCTCTGTAGACTCTGCGTACCTTACGGACAGGGCGATCTGACTTGGATTATGCACGCTCTTACCTGCCTCGGTCTGCTTGCCGTTCCAGATCAGGTTAAAGTTAATCTGCTTGCCGCTGACCTTGTTGGTCGCCGTCGCCGTCAGATTTCCTGAGATGCTGCCTGTGACCTCGTAGTCCGTGTTGGCCTGTGCGTTCCCATTGAACTTCGCGGTCTTAAAGGTCACCTTGAGCTCGTCGTCCACCTTGTTGACAGCAGCCTTGAGCTTGGCAAAGGTATCGATCTGATCGTCATTGACCAGACGGAAGGTCACGGTAGCGGAGTGGTCGTCTCCCGTAACGCTTTCGATCTTAAAGGAACCGTTGGCTCCGTCTAAAACGGCATCCTTAGACGCGAAGGTCAGCTCATTGGGAAGCGTGATCTTGGCCGTAAAGCCCGTCTTGAGGTTGGACAGGGCGATTTTGTCCGCATCCGTGTGATAATTAGCTTCAATCTGAGCCATCTGATCCTTGATGGTCTTGGCATTGATCACACCGACGAAGTCCATGTTGTCCGTCTTCTGAACCGTGATCGTATTGTTCCCGGTGTCGCTGCCCAGCTTCAGATCAGCGTCAATATCGACCGCCTGCGTCACATTCTCGGCTGCCTCTACAGTCCTTACCCCAGGCAAAAGCAATCCTCCGACCATGGCCAGAGCCATAACCCAGGCAAATGACCTTGCCAGAATATTCTTGTGTCTTTTCATTTCGTCTCCTTTCCTAAATCAATTGCTCTCCAATTGCGTCTCTAATTCAAAATATTTCACAATAATTTCAAGCAATGATCGCATGCACGACACATACATTATAAGCGTATCAGAAAAATTTGTCACCCAAAATCAGATCTTTCCTCAATCTCTAAAATCAGCCCTTTCATCAACACGATCGCCCATCAAATCTTTCACCAGCTCTGCCGCCAGAATCATTCCGGCGACAGAGGGGGCGAATACCGTTGATCCGGGAACAGATGCACAGGTTTTTATAGGCTTCTCATCGGAGCAGACGACCTTGAGCCTGTCAATCCCCCTCCTTCTGCACTCCCTGCGCATAACCCTGGCCAGGGGATCCATGCTGGTCTCCGCAATATCTTTCACCCGAAAACATCCGGGATCTGTCCTGTTGCCCGCCCCCATCGATGAGATCACCGGGACCCCGCACCGCCTCGCCTGCGCGATGATCTCTAATTTGGCGGTCACTGTATCCACTGCGTCCACGACATAATCATAGGCGGAAAAATCAAACTGCCACGCCGTCTTTGGAAGATAAAAGCACTTGAAGGTCTCTACCTCAGCCCTGGGGTTGATGTCTAAGATCCTGTCACGCATGACGTCTACCTTGTATTTGCCCAAAGAGGAGTGAGTCGCGATGATCTGCCGATTGAGATTGGACAGGCTGACCCGGTCGCTGTCAACAAGAGCAAGCCGGGACACTCCGGATCTGACCAGCCCCTCGACTACATATCCGCCGACCCCGCCGATTCCAAAGACAGCGACTCTGGACGCAGCTATCTTCTTCATCTTCTCCTCTCCAAAGAGAAGTCTGGTTCTGGAAAACTCTTCCGACATGTAAGTCACCTCTGCCTCCTATGGCCCGCTGAGCTATCTTTTTTCTCCGCGACCTTCTTGTCCTCTGCTTGCGCGTTTCCTGTATTCTGTCCCTATCGTCCCGGAAGGCGCTCCATAATCCGTCGGATCAGATAATCCCGCATAAAAGGCGTCACCAGATAGTAGCCGTCCACCGCGTCCTCCATCGTTTTCGCCAATTCCAGCGAGGAGTCCACCGCGATCTCTTCACAGTCTGCGCGGTCCTTTCCCACATATCGCTCAATCAGCGCGTCCGGCACATCGATCCCTGAAATCTCTGACTGCATGAAGCGCCCGTTTCTCTCACTGATGACGGGAATGATTCCCCCGAGAAGTCTAATCCTTGAATTCTCTGCTCGCAGAGTCTCCGAGGCCCTGCAGATATTTGCGATTGCCTCTGTGGTCAGCGCCGGCTGGGTCAGAAAACCGACCGCTCCGGCCTGCACCTTCTCCCGGGCCCTGTCCAGTTCAATTTCAAAATTTTTGGCATTGACATTGAGCGCTCCGAAAATATGCATGGGACTTGGAAAGGTCCCCTCCTCTTGTCCGAGGGCCTTCATATAGGCCATCAGCTTACGGGAGTTGAATTGATAGACGACCTTGACCTCATCGCGCCGGGCGCTCGGAATGGGATCCCCGGTAATCACCAGAACATTGCGGATTCCCTGCGCGTAGTTTCCCAGGAGCAGACTTTTCGTCGCGTTGAGGTTGCGATCCCTGCAGGTCATATGTGGCAGAGCGTCCAGACCGACTTGCCGGCGAATGATTCCCGCCACGATGGAGGAGTCCATGCGGGCCTTGGCAATCGGATTATCCGCAATGGTAATAATGTCTGCCCCGGCCTCCTTCAGATTCTCTGCCGCCTCCATGAACCTCGTGATGTCACAGCCCCTGGGAGAATCCAGTTCCACCGCGACGACCTTCCTGCCGGACATGAGCTTTTGGTAGAAGGCATCCTGATCTTTTGATACAGACAAGTCCCTGTCGCTTAAACCACTGTCACTTGAACCCTTGTCACTTGAATCCTTGTCACTTGAATTCCCGTCACCTCCTGTAACAGCATATAAGTGCTGATCTCTTCTCTTGCCATGATCCTGCCCGAGGGCAGGATCCGGCCCCTTGAAAACAGGTCCTTGTCCCCCTTGACGTCTGACCGGATTCTCTCTCAGGCGATCCGCCAGAAGCCTGATATGATCGGGAGTTGTTCCACAGCAGCCGCCCACCATAGCGACTCCCTGGCCGGCATCTCTTGCCAGAATTCTGGCAAAGTAATCGGCATTGCCCTCGAAAACCGTCCGGTATCCGCGGACAACCGGATAACCGGCATTGGGCATCAGAAGCAGAGGTTTCCCCGGATCCGGGATCTGTCGAATCAAATGATCCATATGCCAGACCGAGGACATGCAGTTGAGACCGACCGCATCGACCGCACTCTCCCCTGCAGCCGCCGCAAGCATATCTCTGTAATTGCAGCCCTCGCTGCTGAATCCGTCGGGCATCACGGCAAAGGAGCTGATCGCGTAGGCCCCGGGACATTGGTCTTTTAAATAGCGGATCGCCTCTAAAACGGTTTTCTCCTCGGGCAGGGTCTCAAAGAGGAAATACCTTGCCCCCGTCTCCAGGAAGGAGTCAATCGCCATCTGATAAGCCAGAATTCGCTCTTTTTCCTCTTCGCCAGGCGCCGGACCCAGATCCGCAAAGATAAAGTAGTCCTCTTCGCCCGAAGCTTCTGCAGATCTCTCCTGTCCGGCTCTCTTTGCAAATTCTCCGGTCGTCTCGGGGCGGTTTTTTACATCCTTGCTCAGGTGATTCAAAAGCGCTTCCTCAGCAAGAGAAAAGCCGGCTGTAATCAGCTTTTTCGTTTCCCCGGCGTCTTTCATTAAAATCCCGGGATAGGCTCCGAAGGTATTGGTTTTGATGGCATGGGCACCTGCTGACAGATATTTGCGATGAATCGCCTTGACCCGGTCCGGTCTGGATACGTTGACGTACTCCGGGAAAAAGCTCTCCTCCTTCTCCGGACGAAACTGTTTTGTGTAATAGGTTCCAAAGGCCCCATCAAAAAGGAGGGTGTGTTCCTTAAGATACTCTCTGATTTGCATGGGCGCACTCCTGTCTTCCTTCACTTGCTGTGTCTTCCTCGATCATTCCCCGGCCTTCTCTTGCTGTGTCTTCCCCGATCATCTCCCGGCCTTCTCTTGCTGTGTCTTCCCCGATCATTCCCCGGCCTTCTCTTAAGCCTCGCCCAGCACTCTCTGGGCAATTTCTACGGACTCCCTGGCATCATCCGCATAGAAATCCGCCCCGATCTCCCTGGCGTATTCGCGGGTCAGAACCGCCCCGCCGACCCAGACCTTGGTATGGGGGGAAGCCTCGCGCAGCCGATCAATGGTCTCCTGCATCGCGGGCAGCGTAGTCGTCATAAGGGCTGACAGACCGACCAGCCGGACGTCTTCTGCGACCACTGTATCAACCACCTTCCCGGCAGGGACATCCCGGCCCAAATCAAATACCTTGTAGCCATAGTTCTCCAGGATGACCTTGACGATGTTCTTGCCAATATCGTGAATATCTCCCTTGACTGTACAGACAACAATCTTCTTGTCCTCTTTGCCGGAGGCTCCCTGACCTCTGGCTGCAATGCGGTCCTTGATCATGTCGAAGGCAGCTGAGGCCGCATTGGCCGAATTAATCAGCTGAGGAAGAAAAATGGTCTGCTTTTCATACTGATCTCCTACCAGGTCAAGTGCCGAAATCAGGTAACGGTTGATGACCTCCACCTCGGTCAGGCCCTGCTCTAACAGTCCCTCGGCAAGTTTTCTGGTCTCCTGCTTCAGACCCTTTAAGATCGCCTGATCAATGGCTGTCTTAAAAGAATCCTCTTCTTTTTTGCCGGACAATCCGACGGAAGACTTCCCCTGATCTGATATTCCCCTCTCCCCGTTCGAAGCGTCCCCGGCGACGGCTCTTTCTGCCGACTCAGCCTGAGGCCTGCTGTCTGAAACAGACGTCTTAATCTCTTTGCGTCCGGCGAAACGGTCAATATAATGCATGCAGGAAATATCCTCCCCGGACAGGGCCTTGAAAGAAGCCACTGCATCCATCAGGGACAGGATGTTTGGATTGATGATGGGAAAATCCAGACCGCAGTACATGGCCTGAATGAGAAAATTCTCTGTGACATGTTCTCTGGCAGGCAGGCCAAATGAGATATTGCTGACGCCCAGCGCCGTGTGCAGCCCCAGTTCCCTGCTGATTCTCTCAACCGCCTCCAGGGTTTCTCTCGCCTGTTCCTGCTGAGCAGACACTGTCAGTGTTAAGGCGTCAATGATAATGTCATCCGCCTCCATGCCCGCTTTTAGACATTTTTCCTTAATGTAGGCCGCCTTTTCAAAACGCTCCCGGGCCGTCTGCGGAATTCCCCCCTCGTCTAAAGCCAGACCGATCACCGCCGCACCGTACTTCCTGGCAACAGGAAGGATAGCCTCCAATTTAGCATCATCTGCATTGACTGAATTGATAATTGCCTTACCGGCATAAATGCGCAGAGCAGCTTCAATCACCTCCGGATCCGAAGAATCAATCTGCAGGGGAACAGACACCACCCCCTGCAGAGCCCGCACGACCTCCAGCATCAGCGGCTTCTCCTCAGCGCCGGGCAGTCCTACATTGACATCCAGCAGATCTGCCCCGGCCTCCTCCTCGTCCAGAGCCATCTTGCAGATATACTCCATATCGTGCTCACGCAGGGCCTGTTGAAAGCGCTTCTTCCCCGTGGGGTTAATGCGCTCTCCAATGACTCTGACCCCGCCGAACTCACAGACATTTGTCGTGGAACAGATTCCCTTTCTGACTTTTGACCGGTCTGCCCCGGCAGATGCCTGACTTAGATCCTGCCATCCACTGATATATCCGGCCTCTCTCAGGCGACTGACCAGACAGCGAATGTAGTCGGGATCTGTACCGCAGCATCCCCCAAGAACGCTTACTCCAAGTTCGGTATAAGCCTGCATCTGTTTTCCGAAATCTTCCGCTGTCAGGTCATAGACCCCTGTTCTCGGATCCGGCAGGCCGGCATTGGGTTTTGCAATGACAGGAAGATGGGTCCACTCCCTCAGTTCTTCAACCAGCGGAAGAATCTCCGTAGGCCCCAAAGAGCAGTTGATCCCGATGGCATCAACGCCAAGACCGGTCAGAGTCAGAGCCATGGAAGCAATGGTTGTCCCTGTGAAGGTTCGTCCGGACCGCTCGAAAGTCATTGTCGTCCAGACAGGCAGAGGAGTGTTCTCTTTTGCTGCCAGAACCAGAGCCTTGATATCTAACAGATCTGTGAAGGTCTCTGCGACAATCAGATCGGCTCCCGCCTCATAGCCGGCGACAACTGCCTCTCTGTAAATTTCATAAGCCTCCTCAAAAGAGAGCGTGCCCAAGGGTTCTAAGAGTTCTCCAACCGGGCCGAGATCCAAAGCAACTCTGACCGTCTCTTTTGCCGCCTTTTGGACCGCCCTTTTGGCCGTCCGGATCGCCGAGAAGACGGCTTTCCTTGTATCTATCGAACAGCCCTGCAGCTTTCTGGCATTCGCCCCGAAGGTATTGGCATAGATGACATTGGATCCCGCCTCAATATACTGGCGATGAATCTGTTCAACGATCTCGGGATGCTGATGACCAAAGACCTCCGGATGCTGACCGGCCGGCATACCGGCCGCCTGCAGCATGGTCCCCATCCCTCCGTCCAATACAATGATCTTATTGTCCACAGGTCACTCCATTCATTCGAAAGCGACAGGAACCATTCAGGTTACAGGCCGCGCATGATTTCTTTTTCTTCTCTCTCGGTTGCCTGGACACACCGATCATCGCCGTTACCGATTTGCGGGGGATCATAATCCCGGAAGCACTGACTGTAAGGCCGATCCGTCGGCTCTCCATCAGAGCCGCGAACTGAGAATTGATGCCGATGGGCAGGTCTCCGTATCCGGGTGAGAAGCGAAATGTCAGATACTTCCCCCTCTTCTGATATTGAGCTCGAAGTTCTGCGTCTAACGAGTCACAGACTGCCTCTATCAGGGTAGAAGCGCAGGAATCCATGATGAGGGCATCCGCCATATCTCTGATCTGCGTCTTTCGGAGCAGACTGTCGATCCCGCTTCCCAGCGTAGCCGCCAGGCAGATAATCTCTTCACAGCCGTCCAGATGACGCCTGATATCCTCGCCGGTCAGAAATGCAAGTTCGGGAGGGTAATCATCCCTGTCTTTCCTTGAAAAGATCTTCATCAGGCAACGGGGATCAGCTGCCCGGTTGACCTGATCCATGCAGTAATCCACCTGGTCTGTCAGCTCTGCCGGAAGCTCCTGTCCCCGGTACTCCAGATAGCGCAGAACTTCGGATCGATCCTGCGGTCCCAATGTTACCTGCTCCATGTGATCACCCGCCTTTGATCTCAACTGATCTGTTTATGGTCAAGCCGTCCCGACATTGTCTGCCGCAAGGGATCCGGCAGACAGATACAAGCGGCGCGCGGCTATTATTCTATCAGAGAAAACAGGGCAAAAAAAGTGCGGGCAAAGCCTAGAACCAGCTCCAGTCTTTGCCTCACACTCCGATACATTTTCTGCTTTCATCCAGGGTCCGTTTTCGCCCTGCTCGGCCCATAAAATCCTCTGTCTTCTCTTGTCTGCCCCGGCTTGCTATCTTGCCTGCAGGATCCCTCCCAGCTTAATGGGCTGAGAGATATTGACCCCGAAGAGCGGATCTCTGGACAAATAATCAATGACTCTCTCTGTATCAGAACGGGCCTCAAGCCCCTTCTCGACATCCTTACACATAGAGACCTGATCTGTAATCACCGCATCTGCATCAGAATCCATAAAGCGGTAGGCCGATTCCGGCGAATTTACCGTCCAGACCAGCACCTTCTTCCCCGCATTGTGGACGGTATTGATCGCGGACTCTGTGGCCGCCTCCTCTTCCATAATCATATCATCACAGTCCAGAGCAGCCCTATCCCCAAAAGAAAAATAATAAATATAGCCGGTCTCGATCTTGGGGTATTTGTGATAGACATGAGCTACCAGGCTGTATTTGAGCGAGGTGATCACACACTGATCCGTCATTCCCCTTTCCTGAACCATGCGGCTGACATCATCCGCCATCTTCAGATCCGCTGTCGGCCCCTTTAATTCCAGATAAAGTTTCCCCTTGCCCCTGGCGTGATCCAGAAGTTCCTCCAGTGATGGAGGATGCTGGCCGGATGGTTTGCCTGTCGGATCTGCAATCCGCAACTGCTGAATTTCCTCCCAGGTCATATCGGAGACCAAGCGGTTGACCCCGCATGTCCTGGCGAAAGTATTATCGTGGTTGATCACATAGACCCCGTCTTTTGACCTCTGGATATCGGTTTCAAACCCATACGCAGACTGGTTGAGGGCGCTGTCAAAGCCCAGAAGGGAATTCTCCGGCGCTGCGTATCCGCCAAGCCTGTGCGCCACAATCTTCGTGTCTGTTCTGGCCGGGAAGAGCTCATCGAAAAAGAGAGTCCCCAGGAAAGAAAGAAAGAGCATAGAAGCTATCAGACAGCAACTCCATACGCGAAGTGGCAGGAAGGAGCGTTTTGGAAGCTCTTTCTCAAAGAAAATCTCCTCTTTCGCGTCAAAGTTCATAAAAATCCGGGTGATCTCCAGGGCTTCCATGGCCGGGAAAGACAAGACGAAAAAGATGAGCAAAAGCACGCCTCCCCCATATGTAAAAATGAAGATAAAACGATTAAGATAGCGCGGTAAACCAGTAATCGAGGTCACCAGTGTCCCAAGCAGGGCAATCAAAAAAGAGAGAAGCAAAAGCAAGGCCACCAGCTGCAGAGTGAAGATCAGCAGACGACTGGCAATCGGCCTCCATTTCTTCCGAATCATTCGATGTGACAGGATTGTTGCCTCATGGGCTGTCTTTCCATCCACTAGAATATAGGGAAAGGCCAGCGTATTTCTCACCCCAAAGAAGACTAAAAAAGCCATGATCGCTACGTAGATACACATATAGCGGGGGCTTGTCCGAATGGCATCCACCACAAAGCTTGGAATATAGTAGTGCTTGGTCAGCGTCAGATTGAATCCGACACCTAAAAAGGGGGCCCCCAGAGCGACGTAGAGACAGAGCAAAATTCCATGTTTATTGACAAATTTGGGGATTGACGCGAAAGTCTCCCTTATAAGAGAAGGCATCTGCACCTTCTCCTTGCGCAGAAGTCTGACGGACAGAAGAAAGGTTCCATTGATATCTACAGACATGGCAAAGAAAAATGCCAGGAAGGTGATCAGCATAATCAGCCAGCCCTGCCAGGTACGAAAAAGAAAGCGGTAATCTCCGCTGGTGACCGCGACACGGCCGGTTGAATAGATCAGGAGCATTCCCAGCTTCTTCAGACCAAATACAACTACCTGCAGGAGAACAAAGGCAATCAGCTTGTACTCCAGGAGCTGAGGGACAACTCTGAGATAGGAGGAAAAATGCTGTTTCTTCTTCTTGACTTTCTTCCCGACGATTGAGGAGAGTTCTCCCCCCTGGCTCTCACCCTCTTTGACCGTTTCCCTCCTGTCCTTATCCTGCTTATTTTTTCTGTTGATTCCCTGCAACATGTCATTTCCCCAATGGATTTGATACTTTCATTCTTGCCACGCTGTCAGTTAGTATAACGCAAGAAAAAGCCTTGAAGTTTAAGCGAAGGCTTTCTTTATCTTAACATTATCTGAAAACAACAACCGCCGACAGGAGCAGCCATGATCTTTGATGGACGGAACAAACGGCCAGCCACTTTTCACTGCCCGTATTGCGAAAAAGTCATAGTCAACTCCAATCCCCATATGCCCGCTCTTGCTCAGAACAGCTGGCGACGCCGACAGTGACTGTCATCTGCATTCTTCATTCCCAGATCGTATGCTGACAGTACACCGTATATCTGTAAGGGCTTCCGTCCGCCTGAAAGCTGCCTTTGATCGTATATCTTGGAAAGAGCACATAGTCATGATTCTGCATGGATACGTCAACAGTTCCCTCACTCACACGGCTCTTGGTATCCGCCGACTCCACATGAAAGAAGTCCGCCAGTGACTTCTCCTGATAATCTGTCTGCCTCAACCCCGCAATCTTTCTTCCCTGAATCGAGACCTCCTCCCATCCGTCATTTTCCGGTCGGACGGTGTAGGAGGTCAGCAGACAATCCTCAAGAGGAGATTCATCAGACAGGGGCGGTGTCAGGTTGACAACCCCGTAACTCTTACCGTCCCGCAGGACTTCCATTGCCTGTCCATAATAGAAATGATCCTTTCGCTCATTTCGAATGATATCCCCGGCTCCTCTTTGTATCTTGCTATGCGTATCCATGAGTGTCCACCCATCGTTAAGCAGGTCAGCCCCCCTGGAAAGTCCTGCCGTATAGTCTTTGTCCTGCAACTGAAAATGCACCGGCTTCGCAGGAAGGCCGATTATGGACATGGTCAGGGTCAGAGTAAAGGAAGCTAGAAACCCCATGCCCCAGACAGCCTTGGAAGAAGCATAAACATGGTCAGAGTTATTACGCCCCAGCAAAAGCAGCATTAGGCGAAAGACGGACTTCATCACCTGAATGACAATAGCAATAATGAAGGATGCCTGCAGGGCAAAAAGAATGGATTCATACAGATGATTTCCCTGCAGGAGACGAAAGCCGACGACAAGAACCATTCCCAGAGGGAAAGCGAGAATATAGTAGGTCGCCTCCTTAACAGCACAATCGTCGAGCAGATCTTCCGAGTACTCGATTTCCCGCCCCTTGATGGCGTGTCCGATTTGATAAAACCATCGGGGCAAGTCTCCGCCCCGTCTGGCTGTGCCAAGTAGCTTAAAATAGAGATAAATGGTGAAAAACGCGCCTGCGAGCGTGATAAGAACAAAGACCAGCGCTGTAACTGTAAATTTCATTTCTCCCTCCTCAGACAGAAATACAGGTAAACTTCATATTCCTGATCGATACATCATAATCCATCTCTTCGGATCATCCAAAACTAATATCAAGAATCATCATGAGTACAAAACCAAGGGAGAAGAAAACCGTTCCCAGATTGGAGTGTTCTCCCTCGGACATCTCCGGAATCAGTTCCTCGACAACGACATAGATCATGGCCCCCGCGGCGAAACTGAGCAGATAGGGCATCACCGGAACCACATAACCGGCCGCGACAAGAGTAATCAGCCCCGCAATGGGCTCGACGATACCGGAGAGAGTCCCATAAATGAAGGTCTTTATCTTCCCCATTCCCTCTGCCCGAAGGGGCATGGCGACAATGGCTCCCTCCGGGAAGTTCTGGATGGCAATGCCAAGGGCCAAGGCGAAAGCGGCTGCCGCCGTAATCTGATTGTCTCCGTAGAGCCAGCCGGCATAGACCACACCGACCGCCATCCCCTCCGGGATATTGTGCAGGGTCACCGCCAGGATCAACTTGGTTGTGCGCTTTAAGCCGGTTCTTGGTCCTTCCTCCACCTGATCCATATGCATATGCGGTGTGATATAATCCAGCAAAAGCAGAAAGCCGACGCCAATCATGAAGCCGATCGCCGCCGGCAGAAAGGCTAGCTTTCCCAAATACTCCGCCTGCTCAATGGCAGGAGCCAGAAGACTCCAAAAACTGGCTGCCGTCATGACCCCGGCGGCAAAACCGGTCAGAATCTTCTGGAGCCGCACGGTCATGCTCCCTCTTAAGATGAAGACCATGGCCGCGCCGGCAGTTGTTCCAATAAAAGGGACGGAAAGTCCCTGTATGATTTCCTGATACATCTGTCAGTTGATCCTCTTTTCTTCCAATCAGGCAAGTGCCTGCATCTCATACAAAAACTGATCTCTTCTCATAGATACCTGTTGTTTCCTGCAAATACCTGTCACTTCGCATAGATGCCTGTCTTTTCATAAAAATACCTATCGCTTCATATAGATTCTTGACGTTTCCCGAAAACACCTATCGCTCTGCCGATTCGGATAAGGCGTCCGAAGAAAAACCATGGGGAAGAAGCTTCTTCAGGGAACAGACCTGATAGTCCCTCTCGTTCTTTGCGGCAATCACCTGCATATTCTCATCCGCAAACTCGCTTAAGACCTGCCTGCAGATCCCGCAGGGCCATATTGCATCATCCGCCTCTTCCTCTTTCCCCCCCGTGATCGCAATTGCCTGAAAATGTCTGGCTCCGTCAGCGACCGCGGCAAAGACAGCGGTTCTCTCGGCGCAATTGCTTGCGCCATAAGAGGCATTTTCAATATTGCAGCCCTGGTAGATCTTTCCGTCCGCGAGAAGGGCAGCTCCGACCCTGAACTTCGAGTAAGGAGCATAGGCCCTTTCTCTGGCCTTCATCGCCTCATGAATCAGATCTTCCACTTGATATTCCGTCACAAGCAGTCCTCTCCTCCACACTATCTACTCATATCCATCCGACTTTTCGCCTCTGCATCTCTGCGATCCGGACCGCCGGTCACTGCTCACAAAAACCCATTCTACGAACGCAAAGAAAAAGATAGAACCATTGTATCGCACTGTCAAGTCAGGTCTCTCTTCACCTGAATTCCATACTTCTTCAGATCGACCCGACCATCTTTTACACGCACTCCCTCTCTCTCCAGCAATTTAGCCTGCTGTCCTGCCCCGCCAAAGGCGAATTCTCCTGCCAACTCACCTTGGGCATTGACCACGCGAAAACAGGGAATACCCAGCGGATCTGGATTTTTGTGCAGGGCATTTCCGACCGCCCGTGCCATCCGAGGATTTCCCGCCATCTGCGCCACCTGTCCGTAAGTTGCCACATGGCCCGCGGGAATCTCCCTGACCGCCTGATAAATACGTTTTGCGGGAGAATCCGTCACAAGGTCATAGCTCTCCGCGATCATCCGCTTGATCTCTTGCTCCGGAATGCTCCCGTCCAGGAGGATGGTGTTCCAATGCTCTTTGTTCTGGTGCCAGCCCGGCAGAACTGACGCATAGGCATTCCTCCAGAAATCCCGCCAGCTCGGATCCACCTTGACGTTGATGTTGACAAGTCCATTTCTCTCGTAGACAGCCAGAAAGGTCTTCTTACTCGTCTTCACTCGGATCAGCTGCCAGTCCGCCCTGGGAAAAGGCTTATCCGCATAGGCTTCGTCAAAGGTCAGTCCGTATTGTATGGCCTCTTCTCTTGTTCTCATCTCAGATCTGCCTCAATCATCTCAGCACAAAAACCCCGTCAGAAAAACACACATTTTTTCAGGGCTTGCTGCCTTTTCCTCTTCGGACAATTTCAATTGAAATCCCCCAAAAGAAAATCATCAGAAGAACCCAAATCAAAATCGAGAGAAGTCCCGTCTGATTGTGTCTCCATCTCATCCACCACTCCGCAATCATAACCAGAGGGAAAACAGTCAAGAATAAGATAGAGATCATTCCGAACAGACGTCTCACCCATGTATATCTCATGAAATATACCGAAATTGGAAGACCCAGATATCCGTCAATATCTGTTTGCTCAACCGCACGATCGATAACTCCCATGATATCAGGATATTTTCTTCCCTCTGCCTCTTTTGTTTTGACATAATTCAGATAGTATTTTACATCAAATGATATATTTGCCTGATCATCAATCATTTTTTGACACAGACTAAGTGCTCCATCCAAGTGCTCTCGTTCCTCCTTGAGTGTATTTATCTGCTCTTTTAATACACCTTGCAAATTGGCATTTTTCTGAAGGAGATTTCTAATCTGTTCAAGTGAAAGATCCATTTTCCGATACAGTACTATCGTATCCAGGCACTTGATATCTTCTTGTGTATAAGATCGATAGCTGTTAGTGCTTATTCTTGCAGGTGCGATCAGTTCCTTCCTCTCATAAAAACGGATGGTGCTGATATCCAATCCCGTTTTTTCTGCCACTTCTCCTATTTTCATAAATCCCCCTCATGGCTCAGGATCTCTTTCGCGTCACTAAGGACTTCCTCAGGAAAATCAAACTGCTCCAGTAAGAGGATCGCATTGCTTTCTCCCCCAAGCCCCGCTTTTATCTTATAGTCAAATGTTATCGTTCCCTCATCATAAAAACAATCAAAATAATAGCACTTGTATGCATCGCGGACTCTCTCCGCCAGTTCATGATCGTGCGTCGCCACTATGATAAAACAAGTCTTATCTGAGAAAAAATGCAATAGGGCTTCTGATACGGCAAGTCTCTCTTTTTGGTTGGTCCCCTTCATGATTTCATCTACGACAAATAAAACCACTTTACCCGACTCTAATCTTTTTACCATTCGCCTCATGTATTTGACTTCACGAACATAATAGCTTTCCCCTGAGATGAGATCATCGCGAATCGCCATTGATGACATCACATCCATTTCGGGAATTTCAAATTTCGAAGCGGTGCAGAAATCAATTGTCTGCGCGAGAATCACATTGACTGCCAGGGCCTTCATCAGGGTTGATTTCCCGGACGCATTTGCCCCTGTAATGATTGTGTTTTTTGTCAATACAAGGTCGTTTCCAACCGCATCTCTGAGCAGCGGATGCAGCAGATCCTCACAGCAAATCTCCTCTTTTTTTGTAAAAGTCGGATGACAGCCACATTTCATTCCCTTTTGAAAGGAAGCGCAAGAGATGGCAGAATCCACCGTCCCCGCCAGATCAAATAAATGCAGAATCGCCTCTTCATTTCCTAAAATAGCCCGCGACAGCTTAATGTAGCTTACTAAATCGATCAGCGTGATCCCAAAGAGATAATCGAGCAGGAAATTATTTGGATCGTTGAGTTCAAAGGCTTTTCGCACCGAAAAACCGCCTACCGCCTTTTCCACCCTCCTCAGTTTTTTTAAGTCCTTTCTGATTTCTTCTGCACATGAAACGTCATCCAATGGCCAGTTTTTCTCAAGATACCGGCAAAATTTAACAATCACGCACACATCATACAGACTGTAAAATGTATATTCCTGCTTTTCCTTTTTTATGATATAAATGGTCAGGTTGCAGCTCACCATCAGGATCAGAAAAAAACTTGCCTGTGGAAGGCGAAAAAGAAACGTCCCCAAAATAGCGCAGATGAATAAAAGCTGCAGAAGTCGATAAAATACCAATTCGGCCCATCCCCGGTCGTCCAACATTTTTAACATCGATGGGAGGAAGTAGCTGCTCTGTCTTTTCCCGATTCCGCAGAATTTTCTCTCAAATACCAGCCTCCTTTTCTCATCCTTTGCAAAGGCGGAAACCAATTTTGAAAATAATTGCTGCCTTTCCCCTGTCCCGGGCTCATGCAATTGTCGGTAGAGCACCTGCTCTCCGACAAAACTTCGTGTGTTATTAATTCTGTAAAAGACCTCATCCATTTCAAGATCAGACCATGTGATCGCATCGATCCCGTCCTGTCCATACTCCTCTTGATACATACGGATCGATTTCATTCGATCCTCTATCATATAAGCTGTTGGCAGGTCCCTCGGATCACAGCCCCACTGTCTTCTGATCATGGATTCGATTCTCTTTTTTCGGCGTCCAAACATGCTGATACCTCCTCGATTCCCTTAAAACATAGACCATGAACCAGGTGGAGGGTCAAGTTTATTCTTCAAAAAGCATCAAATTCCATTCCTTCGGTATCCTCACTTTTCATCCGTGACCTTATCTCCGACAATCCAATAGTCACAGATGCCGTCACCATTTGAGATCGTGTGTTCCCGATGAAGCCTTCCATGCTGGAGCCGCAGCATGACCTCGTCTGTCGCGCAGAGAGCGGGCATCAGTTCACCAATTCCCTCCCTCTCACAGAATTCGCAGATCGGGCAGCGGGAAAAATAATAGTAACTGCCATCTCTGTGCAGTCCCTCATTGAAGTGTACGACCCAATTGACCGGATATTCTTTCCCCCTTTCCCGATACCATGTCTCATACTTCTTCATGCTCCTGTACCATTTTTTCGGTGACTTGTTCAGATCTATCATTCCGAATAAAGTTCGAAGAAGCGGACTTGTCAGCACATCTATCATCACATGAGCCATTTCATCAGGGCTGATCTTTTTGCCGCTTCCCAGCCATGCCGCCGCGAAAGCATAGGCAAAGTACGCGTTTGCCGCCATCGGGTTGCCGGGGCCCAGATCGTCCGCGCGGGAGAGAAGCCTCCTGTATTCCTCTTTGCCCTGGCGGATCGACCGGTCAGCCAGTTTTCGGTCAAAGCGCTTTGCAATACTCTTTTTTATCATCGGCGCAAACAGCGTCCAATAGATCCCTCGATATTTCATCGCCCGCCCTCATCTCTATACATGAACAGCAGCTATCTGAGCGTGGATACTATGACTCCGGTACAAAATGACCTCGTCTCCTCTATATTGACGATTATCCTCTATATTTATTTACGATTATGCACCAATTGAGGATATCATACTATGCGCTTTTCTGACGCCGGGGCATTATTTATTCCTCCGTCCATACTTCCTTTGCGAGATGAAATACAGCCCAGGCTTTCGGCCATCCTGCATAAAATGCAACATGTGTGACGATGGCTGCGATTTCCTTCTTCGTCACACCATGATTCTTTGCATTCTGAAGATGAAACCTCAGAGAAGAGTCCGTGATTCCCTGCGCCATCAGCGCTACGACTGTGATAATACTTCTTGTTTGTAAATCGATATCCTCGTTGTTCCAATTCTCTCCAAATAACTGTTCTTTTTTACTGTTGCCAGTGTTGTACCGCTTACGGCTTCTTTTGTGACTACCGCACCATCGCGTGCAGCAATATCATCCGCCATAGACTGATTAAGTGCGCAGGCCCCTTTTGTCACGGAAGAACCCAGAAAGAGGATTCTCTTCCCTCTCAAAGGGCTATCTTCCAATTGCTGTATATTCTCGCAATGATACTCGGCTATAGCCTTCTTCTCGATTATTTCTCCGAATCTGCTAAGTTTCCTCTCTCATCTTGTCAGGAACAAGAAGATGTAAAATAAACCTGCCACCACACCCACAGCAAGCAGTATTTTAAGCAGAATTCCCTTTATTTTATCCATATGATTCTCCTTATTTATATTCAAACTCAACCTTGTAATTTCTTGTCAACTCATTGCTCTTGATCATGTTGACAATCACCTTCTGCGTATTCTGATCCGCCTTCCCCAATACCCCTGACTGTAATGCCTGTTCCTCTCCCTTTTTGACAATGGCATCCTTTAGCTTTTGCTGTTCTTCAGCACTGATATTTGTAAACCAGCTCTCCTGATCCAGGTAGCTTACAAAGGAATCCTTTACTTCATATGATTTATAGAGCACTGCATGGGGCAAAGTTATGCTTATGATATTGTTCCCCTCTGCATCTTTTTTGCTTTTATACTCGACCTCCTCAAAATTCGTCCCTGCCAAGACCTCAACATCCAGACTGAATATCAGATAGCTTTTGGTAAAGGGGATTGATATGGAATCAAAGAGTTTTCTTTCCTTGGAACCATCCTCTAAAACTCTGCCATACCACTCTTGCGTCACAAGAAAGCCCACATCCTTAAAGCCGAAATCCAACACCGTTTCCCTGTGCATGAATTTCGTGGGAACCAAGGCCCCTATCCCGATGCATAAAGCCATGATACATAAAAAAAAGACAACCCTAACAGTCAGCGGTATTTTCTTGAGTATTCCGCCGATTCTTCTGGTCTTTCTCTTCTTCTGCTCTTCCATTGATTCTCCCTTGTAAGCATCTCTTGTAACGGACGATCCCATTATAACAGACAATCTCTATGAGGGGAGATGACCTTAGACCTTCCTTATCCTTTTTTTGATGGTGGTGAATTGCAATCCTACTCGTATTTGTGGGCGCCTGCCCCAAATGCTGATCCATTTTTTCCCCTGACGCGTCATAGGCAATTGCCAAAAGTTCACCCTTCATATTATTTTTTTAGGATAGAAATCAAATGTCCAACCCCTATGCCAAGAAGAGAAATAACCGCTCCGACAAGAAGCAGCGTCCAATCCGGCTCATTCACTTTTCCAGTCGCAATATTGTTCGCCAAGCTAAAACTCATATATGCCAGCAGCATGTACATGATGCCGAAGGCGATCGATGCAAACCATTTACACCTTCCCCATAAGTCCATTTCGCCAATGAGGAGAGAGAGAATAAAGGTCGTCAGCGGAATAATAATCCATATGACACCTAAGGCATAGACCATGGCTTTTCCCGTTTCATCCGGCGAAAACCAGAACCATAAGATCGCCAGGGTCCAGATAGTCAAATAAGATAAAACCACTATCAATGCTGATAAGCGACGTCTGCTTTTTACCTGATTTGTGCTCTCGTCAAGATAGTCCATATAACTGCTCATTGAGGATTCTCCTTTCAGTAGATAATCAAGGCTGACCTGATAAAGATCGCTCATCTTCAGTACGCTGACAATATCCGGGTACGACTTCTCGTTTTCCCAGTTGGATATGGTCTGTCTGCTGATGCCAAGGGCTTCTGCCGCCTGCTCCTGTGTGAGCTTTGCATCCACTCGCGACTTTCGAATTTTGCTCCCAATATCCATCTGCCTCACCCCCTCTTTTATATAAATCTTAAAGCAGTCATCCTCCGACATCTATCAAATTGCCTGGACATCTCTGAAAAACATGTCAAAAAGCTTTTACATTCAAATGATAATTGATTTCAGCACCAGTACTGTACATCTTTATTTATACCCCCTTCCCTGTGTGAATACGGGCGGCCAATATTCCATCGGCTTTTCGCCAAGCTTTATTCTGAAATCACAGAAATCGCCATCTTCAAAGCAGGTATGTTCGCGAAAGAGCGGCACACCGAGAACGCCGAACATGACATAATCCAGATTACAGAGATAGGGCATATATGCTTCATATCCGTACTGCTTTGCAAAATCAGCCAGCGGACAGACCAGGTTGTGATAGCTGAAATCAGATCCCTCTTCCGGCGGGATCTGTGTCTTTGTTTCAAAGCTGCCAGGGTTTTTCGCTGCATTGGCAGCATTTTTGGCGTCCTTTTTCCTAAATATCTTGTTCAAAAGCCTTGTGTTCCCGCATAACTTACCTATGCTTTTCCGGACGATCCACGGCATTTTCATAGTCATACGCTCATAGCTCATCACCATGAGATGTCCCGTTTCTTCCGGATCGACGCCGTATTTTTGAAGTACTTCACCCATGGCAACAAAGCAGTATGCACCCGTCAGATTACGTGTGCCGCTGACATGCTCTCCGCCGATATACGGGAACCTTTCCAGCAGTTTCGACTCATAATAGGTCCATATTTCGGCAAACAAATCACCATATTTTCTTCTGCTGGCTTCTTCCAGCTCAGGGCGGATCAGAAAAAGCAGCTTATTCATGTCTTTTTTCAGCTTATCCCTGTTTTCAGCATAATATGGATGCACGTTTTTCTCCCTCTCTCTTCTCACTTTCTCGCAAGTACCCTTATCCACGGCTTTGATCTGTGATGGTCACCGGCTTCCTCTGCCCTCTGTCTCCCACATCATATTCTCATTGCTATATTTTTTCTAACCTTTTACAGCAAAAGAGCTGACCTCACATTCTGTGCATACATCAAAACACGCAGACAGAGTATGGAGTCAGCCCTCATATTCATGGCAATCCTGTGCACGCGAGGCCCGGAGCCAGCCAGAGGCAAGGCTGGGAGGCGGCAGGCTCAGACTCTGAATTTTACAGCCGTACCGTAAACCATAATCTCTGCCGCGCTTTGCATAATCGAAGAAGAAGCATAGCGAACTCCGACGATTGCATCTGCCCCCAGCTTCTCTGCCTCCTCAATCATTCTGCTGTCAGCCTTGTCTCTCGCCTCTGCCATCATCTTGTTGTAGTTCTTGAGTTCTCCGCCAACCAGGGTCTTAAAACCGGCGCCGATATCCTTAAAAGCGTTGACGGTCTGGATGGTGGAACCCTTAACCATACCAAGCGTCATAAGTTCCTTGCCTTCAATAGCCTCTGTTGTCGTAAGCAGCATAGACACCTCCCTGCATGAGCAGGAATGTAAGAAAACGTCAGATATCACTCACATATCACAGCTGCAATCTAATCCAGATACCATACATGATCATTGATATCCTGATATCCGTTTCCGTATCATTCCACTATCCCCTTTGTTACAGGCTCATCATACCATTTCGACGAAATCCTGTCACCCTCAGCGTTTCCTTAAAGGGTCAGATACACAGCCGAAGTCAATGCTTCGGAACCTTACAGACAGGCAAACATCTCACCACAAAATCCCATGATAAGAAATCAGCAGTGCCACAAAAAGGACCGCATAAAAAGCGACAAACATCCATTTCATTTTCACGCATAGAGCAATAAATTCGCGAATAAATGCCGATGGAATATAATAGCCTGCCGTTGAACAGCCCAGGCCGTCTCCCCTGATTCCAATCTTCTTGGCATAAGTGCTCGTGCGAAACACGTGATAATCATTGGTCACAAATAAAAAGCGGGGCTGATCCACCAGCTTCTCTCCGATTTGCTTGGAAAACAGCAGGTTCTCATAGGTTGTTTTTGATTGATCCTCCAGTAAAACCGCCTCTTTCGGAATATCTGTTTCTTCCAGCAAATAATTCAAGATCGCCTGCGCCTCCGAAATCTTCTCATCCGGCCCCTGACCTCCGCTCGCAATCAGCTTCATATTGGGATTGTTAGACTTCTTATATGCCTCTACCGCCTTGTCGATCCTGCGTTTTAAGAGAGGCGTCACTCTTTCTCCGTCCAAGAGACCTGCGCCATGAATAATGATAAAGTCATAGTGCTTTCGCTTTGGAATCAGCAGATACAAAATGGAATAAAGCATAAAACCGGCAAATGCAAAGCCAAAGATCAAATAGGAATAAACAAAAAAGATAAAAAAAATGTTGATCCAGTGATTCTGATAAAAATACAGATTGCTCCCATATGCCCGAATCAGTATCACTCCAAAAAAGGCGAAGATCAGAATCCCCATAATAAGCGAAAGAAAATTCGCCTTAGATTTACCCTCACGCTTCAATAGGACAATCCCGTTATAAACGAGGAATATGCCGCTGAGAAAAATCAAAAAGGGAATTCCCAAAAAGCAGACCATCAGAGCCAGCATATAGGAATTGCTGTTCCCGGACAGATAGCTAAGCTGTATTACTGACACAAGAGCAAAAAGCAGGCTGATAATCAAGAGGGCAGGATTTAAAAGGCTGCGGCTGTCCCGCCATATCGACAGAAGCAGCAGCAGAAAAGCAACTCCGGTAGCGATGTATAAGATCATTTTTTCGTTTTCCTCCGCCTCTATGATAATACATGCTCTTAAGATGTTCTCATCTTTTTAGATCTTACAGCTTAAAAGAAGTCATTTCATACGTCAATTCGATTCTCCTTTTTCTGCGTTCAAGCATGCTGATTCCTCCTCTTTTCCCCTGAAGAATAGACCATGAACCAGGTACAGAGTCAAGCATATTCTTCACCGCATTTCATTCTTTATTGTATCTTTTAAAGCCTGCATTGAGTCCTCAATGCGGCTTCGCTTCCACAGAAGATGGAAATCTTCTTATCGAAGATGAGCACTGGGAAAAGATGGATATACGCTACCGCTTTGCCGCATAATCAATTTGTTTGATAAGCCTTATTCCGCGCGCATTTTGCTCCGTATCCCCTTCCTCTTCGTATCCGTCATAGGGCGCATTTGGGTCATGCATACGCTTCTTGAACGGGGCGCAAAGTTCTGTCCTGTGCCGGAAGGCAAATTCCAAATCGTCCGTCCAGCCCGTGTGGCCGGTGATAATCTTTATGGTTCCTGTCCTTCTTTTCAGCTTTCTTTCAAGCGCAGCCAGCGATTTGACCGCGAGCTGATTGCTCTCCGCCAGAGTACTGATGAAGCTGTAGCCCCCGTCCGCGCCAAACCAGATCGTATCGCCCGCAAACAGGTACTGATCATCAATCAGATAGACCATGTGCCCCCAGGTATGACCGGGAACCAGAATACATTCTATCTTGATTCCGTCAATCGTAATGACCTGCCCGTCCGTCAGCAGAACCCGCCTGTTATCCATTTTCACCATGGGAAGTTTATAAAAGCCGTAGAGTACTTTTCGTCTTACTCGGCCGGTCAGATAGCGGTTTTCTATCTCACTGAGATATACTGTTGCGTCTTTGAACAGAAGATTACTGTCCTCTTCCAGGGCGCCAACATGGTCCGTATCCTGATGGGTGATGAGAATATTTTGAATGGACGCAGGATCTATATCCAGCCATCCCATCTTTTCACCCAGCCGCTCGTAATTGTATCCGGCATCAATCATAATTGTCCTGCCATTCTTCGTATAGAAGAAAATATTCGCAACCCATTCCCTCACGCAGGCAACATGTTCATCGATCCAGCCCGTATTCAGCGGTTTAAAAATCTCCTTACCGCGAAACACACGGCTCATGAATTTCTTCTGTTTCTCCGAGTCCTTCCTTGCCATTTGTAAATCCCCCTTCACCCTTCTGCGTTGATTTACAATAACAACCTTTATTGATTCCTTATGTTGTTAGTATACTCTGACAGCGACTGATAAAACACTCTTGGCGCCATATTTCAGTTCCCCCTGTCCTATGATGGGGATTGTGTTACTTCCCAAAGATCTGCTTTACACGCAGAAAAATCCGTCCCCCAAAAAGGGACAGATCGCTATAAAAGGGCCATCCACAGAGAAAAAACAAGGAGGCGCAGGGAGGATATCAGCCATGTGCTTAAGCTACTGGATTCTCTGCACATGCAAGGCAAAAATTAATGACTACGACAAGATATATCTTGGGTCATGGCTCTTTCAATCGGTAAATTCTTAATTTATTTGACTGCTTTCAATGTCTTTCAGTGTTCGCCCATCTTTTGTCTTCCATGTCTGAGGACCGCTTACACTATATCCAAGTATAAAATCAGCTGCCGCAGATGGACTTGAGAACAAAATATCCACAGCAGTAACCAGGTTCTCTATTTTCCCTGATTCAAAGAACTTCTGACGCATTTTTTGTGCACCGGCACTTAATGACTTAGCTGAAGTTTTTTCGTTTACTCTGGCTCCTGCAAAGACAACAAAACCTTCTGTTGTCACTTTCCCATATGCACTTGCAGAACCGGTAGATAAAGATAATGTCTCATCATCCATTTTACTTTCTGGCGAATCCGCTTGAGAAAATGGCTCTAATACCTTATATCCCAGTGCATTTATCAAAACTTTAACATTGTCGATAAATTCCTCCATAACTGCAAGCTGAGATTCCTTCATTACTGTGTTTCGGTATGTGTTTTTTGTCAGTACAGTGTATCTATTGCTGCTTCTGGCAATCTCCACAAAGCGATTTTCAAGATATCTGATAAGCGCTTTATTCAGATCTCTTCCCACAAAAACAACTGCTGTATTCCAATAATACTTTTCTTTTTCAGACTGGTACTCACGTAAATGCTGCATTAGTCTTTCTTTTACATTCTCTGCCTCACCAATATAAACAGAATCAGAGCTATCATCTTCTTTGCAGAACAGGAAATATACTCCTGCCTGCGCTATATCCTCACGATTACAAGAAGCGACCTCAATACGTGGAATCTTAATGGCTTTACCACTCCAGTTTGATAATTCCGCTATGATGAGGCTGTCGACCGTTCCATTGACAAGGAACAATTCTATTGATTTTCCGTGTGCCATAAAATTCACACTTCCTTCTATATGCCGCATGCTCTTACACTGTGCCGTTGTGTCAGGCACAACTATTTATTTGTTATTCAGGATGACCTTATCTTCATCAAAGTCTGCCAGATACTTTTGAAACTCCGAGTCATCTCGTAGAAAATCGTACTCCGCGTTGGTTCTTAATTCAGCAATAAACATCGGAATAAATGATTTCCAAACATTCCTGACGGTTTCATGCGCAATTCGATAGAACACCGGGGAATCCGATATGGCCCACGGAGTGTTTACCGCCCTCATAATTTCTTTTATTGCGGCAAGGCTTTTTTGCTTGTCTTTCTCATAAAGTGCTATTTGCAGGCGGGGAACGGCGCTCCCATACTGCCACAGTCCAAATTGAGAAATCATCTTCTCAATCATTTCACTGATTTGATTTGTTGACGGCAGGTGTAGATACGCCCAGATAATTTGCAATCTGCTCCTGGGTCAGGCCAGCATCCTTCCTATATTTCCTGATTTGTTCGTTGATCTGCATACCATCGACCTCCTTGTGTCTCAATTATATAGCGGTAAAGACCGCATTTATATTGAGCGGTTATTAATTATGGGGTTATTTTCTTAACCACTGATTAAATCATTCTGTGCTGAGATAGAAAGAGCAAGACGCTGACAGTTTCATCCTTTCCCTCCGCAGAATCACACAAGATCGGTGATGGAATTTTCAACTAAAAAGCAGCAAAATGTTCCTCTTATTTTCCAAGAGCCTGGTCGACATCTGCAATGATATCGCGAATATCTTCAATCCCCACAGACATACGGATCAGATCCGGGGATACACCGGCTGCCATCAGTTCCTCATCATTCATCTGCCGATGTGTCGTAGATGCCGGGTGCAGGACACAGGTTCTCGTATCCGCCACATGGGTGACAATGGCGGCTAACGTAAGAGAATCCATGAACTGAACCGCTGCCTCTCTGCCGCCCGCAATACCGAATGAAATCACACCACAGGATCCCTTGGGCAGATATTTCTTAGCCAGGGCATACTGGCTGTCATTTTCCAGACCGGGGAAGGAAACCCAGGACACCTTAGGATGCTCTTTTAAATGCCGGGCAAGAGCCAGGGCATTTTCATAGTGTCTTTCCATTCGCAAGTGCAGGGTTTCCAGTCCGACACCGAGGTAGAAGGCATTTTGCGGAGAGGGAATGGATCCCAGATCGCGCATCAGGTTCGTTGTCATTTTGACAATATATGCCGCCTTTCCAAAGCTCTTGGTATATACGGTGCCATGGTATGTCTCATCGGGGCTTGTCAGCCCGGGAAATTTCTCACTGTACTTCGTCCAATCAAAATTGCCGGAATCCACAATGGCGCCGCCGACAGCATTCGCTGTGCCATTCATATACTTTGTCGTGGAGTGTGTGACAATATCTGCTCCCCATGTAAAGGGTCTGCAGAAGACCGGCGTAGGAAAGGTGTTGTCTACAATGAGCGGCACCCCATGCTTATGGGCAGCTTTTGCAAATTTCTCAATATCCAGGATTTGCAGAGAGGGATTCGAAATCACTTCTCCAAAGACCAGCTTGGTGTTGGGCTTAAACTTGGACTCCAACTCCTCTTCGGAAATATTAGGATCCACAAAAGTGGCCTCG
>NZ_JAQT01000023.1:0-10486 GCF_000524295.1 Shuttleworthella sp. MSX8B | reverse complement strand
TCCATAAGGTGGGTAGCTTCTATGATCAATGGGATTAGCTATCAACACGTTTTGTCCTATAACCCTCTTTTTTCAAAATAGGTGTGTTATATTTACAATGGACAAAGCGAACGGGAAAACAAAAAACACCCGAGCCGCCGAGTCCATTTTCTTTTGCAAAAGAATACCGGCAATGATGAGCGTCAGATCATGACTTCGAAAGAGGTTGTGAGCCTGGCGCTTTTTGCGTGAGCAATGAGGAAAATGGAAGCCGTGCTTGCACGAGCTGACATTTGACGAATGCCGCGACAGTCTGAGGCTCTGCCTCAGACCTTGCCATCAACCCAAGGCCGAGGATGACGATCCGGAGCCGACACAAAAAGCGAAAGGATAAAACACACTATGGATTATGAATCATTCAAAGAGAAGTTCGTAGAGGACTTAAAGGACAGACTTGATGACCAGGGCGCTGATGTAAAGGTTTCGGTCAACACCGTAAACAAGCTCAACGAAAGCTACGAGGCAGTAACGGTCACGCCGGAGGGCAGCAACATCGGAGTGAACATCGGGATCGATAAGTTCTACGATGCGATGGAAAACGGCAGATCCTACGATGAAGTCGTAGATAAGGCCGTTGAGGTCGTGAACAGCGGTATCACCCAGAGACCTGACTTCGATATCGATTCCTTATCTGATTACTCTCAGATGAAGGAAAAGCTTGCGATGGAAGTTGTTTCCGCGGAAGCCAATAAGGAGATGCTTGAAACCGTACCTCATCAGAATATGGAAGATATGGCGGTTGTTTACCGCTTCGTCTTAAATTCCGATGATGAAGGCAGAGCATCCATCCTGGTTACCAACCAGCTGCTTGAAAGCATGGGCGTTACTCCCGAACAGCTTCATGCTGATGCGATGGAGAATGCGCCACAGATCAAGCCCGTCGAGATCAAGGGCATGAGCGAAGTCATGGCCGAGATGATGGGAGTTGAGCAGGCTGAGATGATGGGAATCTTCCCGGTGGCTCCTGAAGATGAGAAGATCTTCGTTGCAACAGTACCCGACAAGGTACACGGTGCCGGGGTTCTTGCTTATCAGAACTTCATGGATCAGGCAGCTGAAAGAGCTGGCGGAGACTTCTATATCTTACCTTCGAGCATCCACGAGGTCCTCATCGTTCCTGATAACGGAGAGATGGGGCTGAAAGATCTTGAAGCGATGGTTAAGGAAGTCAATGCAACTCAGGTTGCTCCTGCGGATAAGCTTACTGACAGCGTTTACCACTATGACAGTCAGGCAAAGATCTTCGAGCTTGGTGAAAAGTTCGTAGCACGTCAGGCTGAAAAGGAGGAGGAACACGCTGAGGAGAAAGGTGAGAAATCTGTTCTTGGTGAACTGAAAGCCAAGAAAGAGGAGGTCGCCAAGGCTCCTAAGAAGGAAACCATCGATAAGGGGGCAAAGGCCAAGGGTGGCGAAGCACTCTAAGCAGAAACCAAAATCAAACGTTTGAGGCTTAAGGCGTCAGGCTGTGGGAAGTTCCCCGGCTTGGCGTTTTCTTATGCCGGAAAGGAACAGATATGTCAGATAAATGTTATACACCGGTCATTGCCGGATATGGGAATTCTTATACTTCGGTTCTCGGTAAACCGATCCCAAATGCACATCCCAGCAACTGTAAGTATGAGTGCCCTTATGGAAAGGACAGAGCATTTTGCTTTCCCTGCTATGCCAAGATCATGAGCGAGCACAGAGCAGCCAGAAAAGCAGCTACTGAGGGAGTGTGATGCCATGCAGTTCGACTACTTTTATCCGGAGGAGTCGGAAAACTATGTATTCTACAGAACTCCCAAGGTTCTTTGTACGGATAAAAGATTCCGGGGACTTTCTTCGGATGCAAAGCTTTTGTATGGGATCCTTTTGGATCGTATCCAGCTTTCCAAGAAAAACAGATGGATCGATGAAGAAGGGCATGTCTATATGACGATAGAAAGCATTGAACTGGCTCTCGGCCGCTGTCATCAGAAATCCTGCAAGGTCCTGAAGGAACTTGTGAATTTCGGACTTGTGGATCAGAGCGCAGAGGATCAGACTTGGAATGACCCAGGAGGAACTGGCAGAAGCATTATATGTAGAGAAGTCTATAATCTCCTACTACGAGAATGATAAGAAGGAGATGAGAGCCAGCGGTCTGGCAGAGATAGCCAAAGTACTTCAGACTACGCCGAATTATCTGCTGGGTTTTGCAGATAATAATGATGGATTTGCGGACGAAGCGCTTGGTTTGTTGCGAGATGTGAAGGATCAGTCTGTAAGAGAGATTCTTTTGAAGCAGATCAGGGCACTGATTTGAAAAATGTATTGCGTTTGCCCGTACATTGGCTTATAATATGGGTAAAAGAAAGGGGCGTGATGATATGGCAGCTAAATCAGCAAATCTTTATGCAAGAATAGAGCCGGATGTTAAAGAACAGGCTGAGGGAATTCTGGCTACTTTGGGGATCCCGGCATCTAATGCTATCAATATGTTTTATAAGCAGATCATTCTAAATAGGGGGCTTCCGTTTGAGGTAAAGATTCCAACTGCGAGACCTGTTGATATTTCGAGAATGAACGCAGAGACTTTGGACATGGAACTTGAGAAAGGATATGCGGATATGCAGGCAGGGCGTACCAAATCTGCAGCTCAGGTTTTTGCGGATATCCGAAGGGATTATAATGTATGAAATATGATGTTACCTTTACGGAGCAGGCTGAGAACGATCTTCGCGGTATCTTTGAGTATATAGCATTTGATCTTCTTTCGCCTGAGAATGCAGCCGGACAGCTTGACCGGATCGAAGAAAAAATCCTTTCCTTGGGAGAGTATCCGGAGAAGTTCCGGCAATATGAAAGAGAGCCCTGGAAGAGTCGAAATACACGAGTTGTGCCTGTTGATAATTATGTTATTTTCTATATCCCCGATAAGACAAAGAAATTGGTTACAGTGATTCGGGTTATGTATTCCGGAAGAGATGTAGATAAGCAGCTTGATGAATTTACAAAGTTATAATCATAAATCCTATGAGGCGTATGAGACATTTGGTTTCATACGTCTTTTCTTTTTTACTTTTTTGAGTTGACTACCGGTCAACAGAAGTTGACCGTTTGACGAACGATTTATTCCGTGGTGTTCCGTAGAATTGCATGTGTAAGCAAGAGGTGACGCAAGCCGGCAAGCCTAACCTCCAAGAAAGAAAATGGAGGTGCGAACATGTGCATTACAGAAGATAAGTTGGTGGAAAGCTACGGGAAAGCAACTCCCCGCGAACGCTTCCGACTGATCTACAAGAACTACAGTATCTTTCCACAGCTGGTGGACTGCTACGAAACCGGACTGTTCAACCGGATCCTCTTTGAGGTCGAATACAACAGACGGAAGAAAAATGATGACGACCTGGGCGTGAGGATCCAGACCAGTCATCGCAGCGATCCGACAGCCGCAAAAGCGATCGAGCACATCATGATCCGCGATGCCATCGAGGAGTGCAATTTCTCCGGGAACATCTTGAAGGAAACTGATGATCCCGAGAAGCATAAGCGGGACATCCTGACGATCCATATGATGCGCAGGGAATACGAGGTCTTTGATACAAGCCTCAAGGCACTTCCCCTGGCGGAATTCAAGATCACCTACAGTCATCTGCATGACGGGAGAAAGCTCGTAGAGATCGCGGAGGAAGAAGATAAGGCGTATCAGACGATCCTGAATATCGTATCGAAAACAAGAAAAAAGCTGGAAGGCAAGACGATTGCTTTCTTCAGGGAAACCATACAGGAGGGTTAGATCATGGGATATAAGAGAAAAGAATATGAGAATATGGAAAGCCTTTTTACGAACGGTAAGAAGAAGTTCGTGAAATATGAAGAAGGCGCAGCGATGTACTCCATGGGGATCCATGCGTTTACCGAACTTGCCAAGGAAGCGAAAGCAATCTACCGCATCAGGAGGATCGTTCTAGTAAATACGGAGATCATCGACGAGTACATCGAGAACTTCAGAGACATTTAATGGAACAGTATGGAATGAAAATAAGATGCACAGCTTTCAAAAAAATACATTGATTTTTGTGGGGCATTAAATATAATGTGAGTAGAGATCTGAAGGGAGCAGGAAGATGGCAAAACGCGGAAGGCCTACGGTAGAAGACAAAAAGTACATTAAAGTTGGCTTTAGAGTTACCGAGGCGGAACGCGACAGACTTTTGGCATACTGCGAGAAGATGAATCTCACCCAAGCACAGGTCTTTAAGGAAGCACTTGAGCTCCTTTACAAGACTAAACCCTAAGAAAGCTGTGCCTCTCCAAAAAGGAGGTAAACAGATTGGCACAGAGCAGGAAGGACTCCCGCGGTTATGCGCTCAGAAGCGGTGAGTGTCAACGGGCAGACGGACGCTACTCTTATTCTTACACTGACAGAAACAGAAAGCGTCACACCGTCTACGGAAAAGATCTCGTGGAACTTTGAAAGAAGGAATAGCAGATCAGACGCGATCTGGAGGATGGATTGGATCCCCAGAGAGCAGAGCGTGTTACAGTCAACGAGGTATTTGATTCGTACATCAAACAGAAATACGACCTCAAGCCTACGACCAGGACGAATTACGTTTATACCTATGATCACTATGTTAGGGAGACTTTCGGAAAGCGACGGTTGATACAGGTTCGTTATACAGATGTCAGGGAGTTTTACTATTCTCTCTTATTAGAGGAGAAGCTTTCCCCGGCAACAGTTGATAACGTTCATACCGTGCTTCATCCGGCATTCCAGATGGCAGTCCGTGATGGACTCATCCGTGTAAATCCGGCAGCCGGAGTTCTCGGAGAGATCAAGAAGAGTCATGTATGGGTTAAGACCAAGCGTAAGTCGCTCACGGTACCTGAGCAGAAAGCATTCATGAACTATCTTTATTCCAACCATCAGTATCAGGGATGGAAACCGGTCATTACAGTTTTGATCGGAAGCGGGATGAGGATCGGAGAATGCCTTGGCCTCAGATGGGAGGATCTGGATTTCGAGAACAGGATCATCGATATCAATCACAGCCTTGTGCACCGCAAAGTGGATGATTCGGGAACCAACTTCCACATCAACACTCCGAAGACGGAGGCAGGATGTCGCAGGATCCCGATGATCGGTGAAGTGTATGATGCTTTCCTGGAGGAATATCAGATCCAGCAGATCACCGGATTTTGTACACAGGAGATCGATGGTTATTCAGGGTTCGTATTTGCCAGTTCAGGTGGAACGATAACGATACCTTCCGAAGTGAATCATGCGGTCCACAACATCACGGCAGACTATAATAAAGAAGAGACTGCCAAAGCGAAGAGAGAAAAGAGAGAGCCTCTGCTCCTTCCGGATTTCTCCGCACACCACTTGAGGCACACCTTCTGCACCAGGCTTTGTGAGAACGAAAGCAACATCAAGGTGATCCAGTCGGTCATGGGCCATAAGGATGTTCAGACTACTTTGGATATCTATGCTGACTGCACCGAGGACAAGAAGAAGGAAGTCATCAAGAACATGGAAGATAAGATTTTTGTATTGTAAAAGTGCCTGTGAAAACAGTGCATATTTTTCACACAAAATACCATACGTCTTAGTCCATAGAGCAACCGTCTTTTTAGGTTTGACGCACCCGGTACCACACGTTAAGACATCACCACGGAACGGGATGTAAAGAGTCGGGAAACGCTAGATGGATTAAGGCGGAATATAGAGGAGCAGGGTGGAACGGAGTGTACAAAAACCCCAAATCCGTCCCGACGATGAAGAGCTTGAATGATGTGAATAAGAAAAATGATGTGAGAGAGTCGGCTTCTGGCGCCGCCGGGGGGAATGGAGAAGCAGAGCCGGAGACAATCGATTTTTCCAAGGTTAAGATTGAGCCTTTATTTGAAGAGGCAGTTGATTTTGATACATTTTCCAAGTCGGATTTCAGAGCGGTAAAGGTGAAAGAATGCATTGCAGTACCAAAGTCAAAGAAACTCTTACAGTTCACTCTTGATGATGGAACAGGCACAGACAGAACCATTTTAAGCGGAATTCACGCATTTTATGAGCCGGAGGAGCTGGTTGGCAAGACCTGTATCGCCATCACAAATCTGCCTCCGAGAGCCATGATGGGTATCGAATCCTGCGGTATGCTTCTCTCCGCTGTTCACGAAGAGGAGGGCGAAGAAAAGCTTCATCTTCTGATGGTTGACGACCACATTCCGGCAGGTGCGAAGCTCTATTAAGATGAGAAAACTGAGCTTTTGGCAACCTTTATGTGCTTGCAAAAGGCAAGGTCATAGTTGGCGCGGTTGTATTACTGCAAGAAGATGACCATTGGTCGGACAAAAAAGATTTGCCCGCTTTTTATGTACACAAGCTTGTGACAGCTATTAGAGCGGTGGGAGCAGGTAAAAACACATAAGGCATCTGTGGGAGGCTTTATCTCTTTCAGATGTCTTTTTGTATGGGGAGAAACCGGAAAGGAGTTAATGTGTCGTCTTTTGACGCATTCATGGCACTTTGCACAATATTGCAATTAGGCCCCATTGCTCGCTCTGATCCAACGGTGAATTATAATTACTTGCCCATTAACTCTCCCTTTGGTAAGATGCAGGAAAGTTAATGGGTAAGTTAAAAGCGGAACACTCTGATCAAATCAGGAGGGAATGATGGCAATTCCGATCAATATAGAAGAACTGCTTCGTCAGCAGGTGATAGAAAGTACACGTATAGAATACAAGGCAGATTGGAATCCAGAACCGATTTTGCATTCTATTACAGCTTTCGCTAACGACTTTGACAACCTTGGCGGTGGCTATATCGTAATAGGCGTTGAAGAACAGAATGGATATCCGAGATTTCCGGTAAAAGGCTTGGATAAAAATATATTGGATGATATTCAGAAAGATATCCTTAATAAGTGTAACTTTATAGAACCACGATATATACTAATCATAGAACCGGCGCTGATCGACGGACAAGATGTTCTTGTTTTGTGGGTTCCCGGAGGAGATGACAGACCCTATAAATGTCCGGTCAAAATATACACGGAAAAGGGAGGGAGAAAAAGTGAAAAGGCATATTATATTCGAAAAGGCTCCAATACCATTCGTACAAATGCACTGGAAGAACGAGAGCTGATCGGTCTGGCAAGAAATATTCCGTTTGACGATAGAACAAACCCTCACGCGCAAATCGCAGATATGCGCTCCAGTTTGCTTTCGGAGTATCTTCACGCAGTTGACAGCGAATTATACGAAGGTTCGCTTTCCCGCACAGTTGAAGATGTGGCGAGAGATATGAGACTGATCGGAGGTCCTCCGGAAGCAAGAAAGCCCATCAATATAGGATTGATGTTTTTCAATGAGAGACCGGATCATTTCTTCCCATATAGCCAGATTGAGGTAGTGGACAAGCCTGATCCGACTGGAATCGGGATGAGAGAAAGAATTTTTACCGGGCCGCTTGATCGACAGCTGCGGGACGCGTTGTCGTATATCAAAAATTATGTCATAGCGGAATACGTCACGAAGGTTCCAAATCAGGCAGAGGCGATCCGTGTGTACAATTGGCCCTACAGGGCTGTTGAGGAAGCCCTTAGTAATGCCGTTTACCATCGCTCCTATCAGATTCATGAGCCGATTACTGTAACGATAACGCCGGAACGAATGGAGATCCTGAGCTTGCCGGGACCTGACCGATCAATAACGGATCATGATCTGGAAAACAGAGTGTTGGTTTCGAGCCGGTATCGGAACAGACGTATCGGCGATTTTCTCAAAGAATTAAAAATGGTTGAGGGAAGGAATACCGGGATTCCACTAATCGTGAATGAGATGAATAATAACGGCTCTGATTTGCCAGTTTTCAAAACGGATGAGGACAGAAGCTATTTTAGAGTGGTCCTCCCTGTTCATCCGGCATTTCTTGAGAAAAGTAAAGATGACAAGAAAGAGCCCAAAATGGGGAACCGCTCCAGACGCAGGAACAGAGAAGAACTAAAGAAGCTGGTTCTTGAAGCATTAAAACAAAAAGGTGATCTTTCCATGAATGAGTTGGCTGTGGAGCTCGGATATAAGAGCTTGAACGACACACTCCGAGCCGTTGTGAAAGAGATGCTGGAAGTCGGAGAAGTTACATATCTTTATCCGGACAAACCGAATAGCAGGAATCAAAAAGTTTCTCTAAAATCCTCCAAGAATAGTCGTTAATAAATTGCAAATGGAAAAGATGTTTGCAACTGCATACGGGGAGTGTATTGCATTCAGTATTGAAAATGGAGAACAAAGTATGGAAGCAGAAGTGATAGATTTATTTTGTGGTGTAGGCGGATTGACAAGGGGCAGATCATCCAGCACGAGTGCGATCATCTTGAAGGGATCATTATTTGAGATATCGGAGCGCCAAGCGTTGATGAAATAATGGAAAGATGAGAATTATCGTATGTTGAAGTCCCTAATAAAAGAACATCCATTCCGCTTTAGTGTTCTATGCTCAATAGTTGTCGGATGCATAATTTTTCTGGTGATAATTGTATTAGGTAAAGTCCGGGCAGAGGAGATTGTGTTAGCCTTTCTATTTTCGCTGGTTGTAAGTGCATGCATTTTTTATCCCTTTCTGATCCTTGTAATGGAAGTCACGTACCTGATCCTGGCTGCCATAAACAAAGAGAGCCCGTGTGCATGGCAGGTTGATCAGGTGGCTCTATGGTATGTAATGCTTCTAGAATATATATATGTGAGACTTATTGGTGCGACCGGGTCGGACTGGATGATTCAGCTTACCAATGGGGAGAAGCATACGCCGGTATATACTGGGTCCTGGCCGATTATTTTCTTGATTGCTGTTCTGGCGATTGTCGGATACTACTACCTGAGTTTCAGGCCAATGAAAAAAATGCCACCGCTGATGGCGGTCATATCTATCTCTGCCATGTATCTTGGTATTGTTGAACTGATTGTATTTTCGGTTCAGGTCATTGGAGTACAAGGTGATGATCTGGCTTTTATGCTTCTGATCTGGCCTGCCAGTCTGGTGCTGATGTGTGCAAGAACGATTCTCGCAAGGGTCCGTGAGTGGGAAGTGCTCCCCATGGAAAAGAGGAAAATTCACCAGAACCGAATTTTAAATACAATGGACGGGTTATTGTCGAAAGCATCATTCTGGCCATTATGGGGGCTGATTCTGGTACTGCCTCTTCTTGGAATCCTCATCGCAATTCTTATCCTGTTCGGACAGGCTCCGGATTCAGTCATCAAGGCATGGACGGAGACTGCAGACTGGAGACTTTCCACAAAGCAGGCACCGCAGAATATCTTTCACGATGAACATTACCTGTGCACGGTGGCTGCAGGTGGTCATCAGAAGATTGTGAAACCGATCCGGATGGGCGTTCGACATGGGCATCCGGTGATCGTAAACCGGCAGCTATGCGTTGCAAATGCCTTCGAGCAGGTGTTGGAAGAGAAGACGCCACATTTTCATAAAGCGGTAAGAGCTTTTTATGATTGCTATGGATTTCCAATTGCGAAAATGATCCGGAAGAGCTGGGTTGCGGATCTGGTCTATATTTTGATGAAGCCTCTGGAATGGGTATTCCTCATCATATTATATCTGACTGATGTTCACCCGGAAAATAGGATAGCGGTTCAGTATATGGGAAAGGAGCCGTCGATTCAAGAAATCCGTCATCTCGGAATACGAGAATGATAAGCGGGCAGTGACGTTGGTAATGCTGCCCATTCTGACAGAAGCTCTTGGTTCCACCATGGATTATCTGGTAACTGGACAAGCTTAGGAACTCCTTTCTTCAATAAGGTAGTTTCCATTGCACCTGATAAACCTGCTTTGGACAAGTCATTTGTCAGACTAACTGCAACACAGAGACCTTCCAGAGTAAATGCAACAGTGTGTTGCATTTACATTGAAAAGTTTCGGTGAACATAATCACATGCTACCAATGGATGGCTGACCTTGTGTATTATTCATATTCGGGTCATAATCATAATGAAGTACGAGATAGAGGCCATGAAACGATATAGTATTTGCTCCTTGAATATAGGAAGCGATGAGGAGAGAGCTCAGGAAATGCCGGTGGCATAGAATGGCAATGATTATCTTCTAAAGAATAATTTGTGAAAACAAGTCAATAAAGACAAGAAGGGAGATCGTGTCTGATGGAAGGGGAAACAAGAAGGCAGGATTTGCTGAAACAGCTCCTTGAGAGCGCGGAGTCAGATGCGGCGAATGAGGAATTGCTGGATAAGTTGGTCGCGCAGAATCTCAGTGTAGATCTGAGCCAGGATGATGACTTTGAGACGAGAGGGCAGAAGGCGGCAGACGCGGTGGCAAAGTTCGCCGGAAGCTGGGCCTTTATTGTCAGTTTTATTCTTGTCCTGATCGGTTGGATGTGTATCAATCTTCTGTTGGCGTCTGGGGCATTTGACCCCTTTCCTTTTATTCTGCTAAATCTCG
>NZ_JAQT01000022.1:0-98437 GCF_000524295.1 Shuttleworthella sp. MSX8B | reverse complement strand
TTAAAATGGCCGCCACTCCGCCTTCCAGCTTGCAGATCTTGTCCGCAACCGCATCATTTGTCGGATTGGCAAGCCTTGTATAGAAATACCCCGACTCCTTTAAGTCAAAGAGGTCACCCATCTGCTTCGACGACTCGTACTTGTAAGTTGTCGACTGCACAATGGGAAGGACCCTGGGTTCTCCATTTTTCGGCTCATAGCCTCCCTGTACACAGATTGTATTGATATGATAATTTTCCATTCACGTTTCCTCCTTATCCCAATACATATACTCCTTCTTCTTGCCCTGTCAAGCGAAGGAGCCGGCTTCCTGTTCCGATAAAGCGGGGTTACCCATCTATGTTTCATCACACCATATTTTTACCTTACGATATTCTTTGCTTTTGGCGTAGGCAAAGGCTTTTGAATTTCGAATATAGTCAAATATATTTTCGCTTAAATCCTCATCCCATATTGACTCACTCATCTTTTTATTCTCATCATCCGTTTCATAGAAAATATCGACATGGACTTGATAAAATTCTTCATCTTCATTTGGAAATTGTCTGACTAGGGAAATTTGAAACATGGACGCATCTGCAAAGGATGTAAATGTTCCTGTTTCAAACAAAATCATATCCTCCTCAAGCGGTATGCTGCACATCCGCTCAAATACATTGACGATTTCCTCTAATGAACTTCTCTCCCTTATTTTATTTTTCAAAAAACCAATCAGCTTATCCATTCGTCTCCTCTTTTTGTCCCTGTAAACCTGGATTTATTTCTTCTCTCGTCGCTGTGTTATATTCCGACTATCGTCTAACGTTATCGATGCTCTTCTAATCTTATTAACAACTCCTCATCCGGTTCTGTGATACCGCTTGTATCTTTTGAATCATATCTGCTCCCCCATACTGTCGCCATTTATATCATGGAATGGCTGTAGACAAAGCTCGTAAAATACCGTCTCTGTCAACCGTTTTGGCATAACTTATTTCCCTGCGATTTCTAAAATATCTCCCGAGAGAATAATTTGATACTGAAACTCTGGGTACTCCCGCTCTATTTCTTTCAGTTCTTTTTGAATCTCTTTTTCCTTGCGATGAGCTGTATTCAATAATACACCGGGAATGCCACAAGATGCCGCAACCTGCATATCACTGGCAACCTCATTGCCAATCATGACACAATTACTTGCATTCAACGCATTGTCATCAAGCAATTTTTGCATAAACGCCTTCTCCGGCTTACGCATTCCATAATCAGCAGAGATATACATATCATCAAAATACGGTGTCAATCCACAGATTCCCATCTCGACTATGACGAAGGAACGCTGGGCATTGGACAGTAAGATCACTTGATTTCCCTCTTCCTTCAACATTTGCAACGCACGTACTGTATTTTTATATGGTTTGCAGCGAACTCTTGTCAGACGTCTGAACTCTGTCTCTACAAATAAAAGCCATGTATCAAAATCCCGGATTGCCAATCGGTCTCCTTCGCGCCTAGGAGCTTCATCATACAGACGTTGAAATACATTTTTAAACTGAATATCAACATATGTGCCGGGATGAATCGCTTCAACACGTTCCCATTCCTCTTGATCAAACTTCAAATATGCTTGTTTGAACTCTTCCGGTGTATAGATGGCGCCATAGCATGCATACATATCTGATAGTGTTTTCCATATCTTATCATTCTGTAATTCGGTATGAATATCAATCAAAGTTCCATACAAGTCAAATATATATGTTTTCATCTGTTTCCTTCCGGGATATCCCTATGCGTCTCTCCTCCCTCCATGCCTTCCTATCATAGCAGATTGCCGACAGACCATCAGACAGCGCTCCGTATTTTCATGCCCAGTGATAATAAAGTTTCCATGTCGCTTGAACTGCTTGTACCAAAGGGATTGAACGATGAAAATCCGTTGATTGTCCTATACTCTTTTGGTCTGGCTCGAAAAGATATCTTGCCAACATCAGAAAATATATCTATTCTAATCACCCTGTCCCGGACGGTATTCATTCTGCAATGCAAAATCGGTCCGGACACAATTTGCCTTCCATTCTCCCAAATCTTAATATCGGCACCGACAAGTTCAACTATATAGTCTTTCACCAGGTGATTTCGCATTCTTTTCATAAGAAAACATGTCACAAATAATCCCGGTAAAAACGCAATAAGCCCTGACAGTCTGTGTTCCGAAAACATATTCCCTCTTGTGTAAAACAAGATGAGGTATGTTATCAAAGCCGGCATCCCAACAATTGCCGGAAGCCCTAATCCCATGATCATGTCAGATTTTGACGTTCCTGATTTGAATTTATAAGTTAACACGCTCGACCTCTATACCAACAAATCAAATATCTCTGCACAGGACGAACGATGCCATTATTTTTATCCGCAACTGTTTGCAATCATCTATTCTATGCAGCATCTATGCCGGACCTTCTTAAATTCGTCCGCACCTATAATTTATCATATCATTTCTCAACTCCCAAGATCGTTTTGGGGAACATGTGCTCATCTATATTAAAGTTGTCTGCAAGCAGATGCAGAAGGGGGGGTGCTGGAAGTCACTGCTTCAAACTGGAAGTTCGTTTTGCAATCGACCTCACTAATCTTCAGCACTTTTACTTCTCGGACAACATCTAAGATTCGTTTCACACAGTAATGATATTATCAATATTGGCGACCAGTAATTTTCACATCAAAGCACCTTCCAGTATCCGTTTTTCTTTGCGCCTACACGTTCTACATATCCATTTGCCTTCAGGAAAGTAATATTGTTTTCTACTGCCGTCTCGCTTATCCCAAGCATTTTATGAAGCTCAGCTGTCGTCACATTGGGGTTATCCCGCATCTCGGCGATAATTTTCTTTCTTCTGGCATTGAGCGGTTTTTTATTCCCAACATCATTCACAACTTTATTACCAACCTGCTGATCACCAACACGAGTGAAGGGAATCGTTACAACGATTGAGTTTTCCCTAAAGGTAAAAGCATCCTTGCCATAAACCTCAGTAATTTTCGGTACACCTCGTCCTGACTTCTCACTGATATGCAATTGAAGGAATATTTCGGAAAGCTTCTCGTTTACTGGAACAGATTCACCAAGATAAAATCCTTCCACCGTTTGAGCAGGAGGAATCGTCCCTCTCGACAATATTTCTATCCTGTCGGAAAAGACTGATATCATTAAATGCAGTCGGAAGTTCTGTAGCTAATGCATTGGGAATAAAGTTGGGAATAATTTTCAATCGAGTAGGAGGCGGTGATTAGCCGCCGTCCTCTCACACCACCGTGCGTACCGTTCGGTACACGGCGGTTTCAACAGTTGACGTGCATGCATACCTACAAACTGGGATTTATTTCATCATCTTATATCCTCGCGACTAACAAACTCCTTTTCAATTTCTTCCACTGTCATTTCTGTGTGCTTATCTGATTCTTTATCATATACCGCTGTCAACATTTTTTTAGCATGCAATTGGAACTCCACCACTTTTTTATCATACTCAAAATGATTATAAATTCCGGAATTACATTCTCCCCAGTCTGATAAATATCCTATAATCTCAAAGAAAGAATCATTGTATGGTTCAAATTTCTTGGTTGATCTTGCGGTCAGATATTGAGCGATACAGTTGTTAAAGCAATAATAGAACTTAGCACGCCATGGATCGGAGTTCTGTTCGGCATTATGAAAATTGTGATCTATGATGTATGACTTAAGTACATCATTCATAGTAGGTTTATCTATCGTCTTCACGGTCGTTTGCACAAAAGCATAATGAGTTTCTTTATCGAAAAATTTTCCGTTTAATGCAATTAAACTCCCCCACATACCGTCTTGATATTGAAAGACCATAACCGCTCCATTTCTGTACTTGCTCTCTACAGGAACAGGTGGAGCAACTCGTTTTTTCGGTCTGGGCTTTTTCACACTGATTTTCTCTAAAAATTTTGTCAAAGCAAGCTTTCTTTCCTTCAAAAAAACATCATCCGCACCAAGTCCTTTTGCGATGTATAGATCCTCTCCACTTTGAATCGCTTGTTTCACCTCAATAAGAAAATCATCACCTAAACTGCCTGTTTCCCACATGCAATACGCCAGACTGAACATCACGTCAAATCTATCCTCATCATCTATATCCAACATCAAATCATTCTTGATATCGTTCGGCTCTTCGCCTTGATTATATCTTTCAAAGAATTCATCTTTTGTATCACACGAAGTATCGTTACCAAAAATGGTCGCATTCCAAGTTCCCATAAACCTTCCTCCACAAAATTCAAATTTGCTCACATCATATAGCGATTGCTTCTTTGTCATCTACTCAAATTACTTTTTCAGCCTTTCAAGAATGCCTTTTATTGTATCAGAATCCTGTAGTTTGGTAACTCCAAAGCATTTCTTCCCTGCATCTTTAAGTGATGCTCCTATCAGATATCCTTCTTTCTTGTCAAGGATGATAAATCGATCATGGAAAATGTTCATATAGTTCAATGTGAGGTCAGGATATTGCGCATTAAATTTATCAATATCCCCTTTTGTAAGCTTTGTATTTTTGAAAGTATAGAGATCAACTTTTATGCCTTTCTGTTTCTTTGCCAGGATATTCAGTGTTCCCAGATCCACGTACCCGTCAACAAGCACTATTTCTTTTTTTGCTCTGGTTCCGAATGGCCAGAAATATATTCAAATACCTCGTCAAACCGCTCATCAGTCTTTTTTTGATATTCAATCTGCCTCAATTCTATAGCATTAAGGTGCTCAAACATCAAACCATTGCTTGCAATAAACCGTCGCATCGCCACAAACGAATTCATAATACGAATGCTTACTTCCACTGCGGTATCGCTGTTTAAAACTGCTGACAGCATTGCTATACCTTGTTCTGTAAAAGCATATGGAAGATATCTGCGCCCACCATATTCACTTGAGGTCGCAAATTGCGACCTCAAACGGCTGCGACCTCAAGAAGGCTATACCATATTCCCCCAGAACTTCCAACATCAAAATCAGAATTACACTCAGACCATATCAAAATCACGTTCATATCTGAGATTGCTATCACCGTCAGAAAACAAAAAACAGGTGCTGCATGAGAAGTGAATTCTTCATGCGATACCTGCTCTTTTGCTGTAAACTTAAATTTAATGTTGACATCCATCTCCTATACTCAAATTCATGACATCTAACTCACAGCCTCGAGTCTCTGACATATATCTGCCAGTCCCAACCTTAGGAAGTATAGGATTGGATGTATGTTGGATCAGTTCTGATAGAGCGATTGCCTTTTTTCCGGAACTGATCTATACAAAGGCTAATATTCTTTAAAAAGCCCGCAATTCAGTTGTTTCCGACTACTTCACTCCTTAACCCTTGACATCAAACACACCGTCTCCACATGCCCCGTCGCCGGAAACATATCCACCCCCCGCATCCGCCGAACCTCATAGCCTCTGGCCATGAGAATCTCCAGATCTCTTACTAGGCTGGTTGGCTTGCAGGAGATGTAGATCATGGATTCAACTCCATAGTCGATGATTTTATCCAGAGCCTTGGGGTGAATTCCGTCCCTGGGGGGATCCAGGACAATGAAGTCCGGCTTGTCCTCAATATCGTCAATGACCTTTAAGACATCACCGGCAATAAACTCGCAGTTATCAAGGCCGTTTTTCTTCGCATTGGCCCTGGCGGCCGCAACCGCTTCTTCTACAATCTCAACTCCAATCACATGACCTGCTGCCGGAGCCAGAATCTGGGCGATGGTTCCGGTACCGGAGTATAAGTCAAAGACGGTCTTTCCTTCAATGCAGTCAAGGTTATTTCGATTCTTCTTCTGACCGTCAAAATGGTCTCGCTTCTTCGCTTTGCCGTCGGAGTGACTTTGTTCCTGCTCTTCATCTGCCCCCTCCGGGAGGCTCAGAACCGTCGACAAGTCGATATTCTCCCTTCCCCTTTCGTTCCCGCCGATAAATTCTCTCACTGTTTCATAGAGAACTTCCGCCCCAAGCGAATTGGTCTGAAAGAAGGAGAATGGTGTAATGTCAAAGCGCAGGCCCAGGATCTCTTCCGTCAGGAAATCTCTGCCATAGAGAAGCTCCGTCCCCTGGTCTTCTATGGCATCCGCCATAGAATCATTTTTTGTGTGTAGGATGCCCGCCAGTTCATCATCCCAGTTGTGACCGAGCAAAAGCTGCTTCCAGTCACCAAGCAGCTTCTTCTCCTCCTCTTCTGTGAAAGGCCTGCCCTCCCGATCAACCCGGTCTGTTGAAGTCACAAGATCGACCATCAGCATACCGGTTCTCTGCGCCCGGCGAACCAAAAGGTGACGCAGGTAGCCTTCATGGTGTATCTTGTGGTAAAAACCCAGTCTCCTCTCCGTAAAGAAATCCAGAGTCAAACGCAGAAGATCCCGCATATCCTGGCTGATGATACGACACCGGTCTACGGTAACAATATCATAGAAGGATCCCCGCTTGTGCATCCCCAGTGCCAGCTGGCCTCCCTTTGTTTGATCTCCAAAGGAGAATTCCATCTTATTACGATATTCCTGACGGGCCGGTGAAGCTGTCACCCCCTCGAAAATCCGATCGACTCCCTCTCCGAAAAGAGGCTGCATCAGATGCCGTATCTGATCCTCCTTGAGCTTCCGCTGATCCTCATAAGGCAGATTCTGATAGCTGCAGCCCCCACACCCTGCAAAATGCGGGCAGGCCGCCTGCTCTAACTCGTTGGGAGCCTTCTTTAGAACTTCAAGCAGAATTCCCTGCCTCTTGCTGCGGCCGGCTTTCTTAAGGCGAAGGCGGATCTTCTGCCCGGGGAGAACATGCTTCACAGTTACCATGCGGCTGGGCTTTACCCCCTGGCCAACGGACTCCTCAGACTCTGCCAGCTCCACCTGCCCCTTATTGGGAAAATCGACTCTCCTTACGATTCCCTCTGCTTCCTGTCCTCTCTTCACTGCGCAATCCTCTTACACACAAACACAAAATACCATTGTCTTCTATAATCCATGGCTTCTTTGAACGGATCCTTCCGGAGGATTTTGCTGAAACAGGCATCCCTCCTGCATCAAAGAACGCTCAGAAAAACACAAATGAGGCTATGCTCTCTGACGAAGATACCGGCCTGTTCCTGCTGAAAAAGTGAAATTCAGCGTTTGCCTTCTTCTTATCTTATCGAACCGGATCGGTCAGAAGCTCGAATCTGGTCATAAAATTCAACTCATCAAAACGGATATAAGAGTAAAAATTATTGAAAAAGAAATTATCGGACCTGCAAGTCCACTGTATTCCATAGACCAAACTCGTAACATCGGCATTCTTGCGGTCACCGGGCTGAAGCCATAGCTTCTTCCCGAAAACACGAGCCAGTTCTCCCTGATCCAAAGACCGCATCAGATTAATCCCCTCAAGTTCAATCTGCAGGCCCTTCTCTCGATCAGACTGACTTCCGTCTTCTTCAATGCCAAAACCGATTACTGTGCTGTTCTCCAGAATCTTATCCTCTTTCCTGCCCGCATAGAAAATCAGACTCCCGATAATCTGGCCGTTTTTAACCAGCAGGTAATCCGGATAAGCCCCATCAATATCTCTGTGCTCATATCCCCTGGGGATCGTACGGCTTTGATCCCAGGCATATCTCTGATAATCCCCACTGGTCAGATAGTCCCGGTACTCGGCTCTGCCCGCATTTTTCCGTCTGCAGTAGATGTCATAGCCCTCCGTGTGCAGATCCTCTGCCGTCGTCTGGTCCATGACAATCTGTGTCTGATTGATCTTAAGTCCCGGCGCCTTGGGAGGCAGACCAATAAAGAAAAAGAGCAGCATAAAGTAAAAGACTATAAAGAAAGCGGCCAGAAGAGCCATCAGAGAACGGCCTGTTCTCTTTCTCGCATTGAAGATGGAGACGGCAATCGGAATGATCACCGCCCTGCCGATATAGGAGAGTTTATCTCCCCCCCGATAGACGGCATCGTAGATGATGAGACCTGCGATGACAATCATTCCCCCGTAGATCAGGATCTCCGCAACCGATGGTCTTCCTGTCTTTGTCTGGTCATTGACCGCGTCATCAATCGCCCTCGTTCCATCCGCCCGTTTTCGTTTCATCTGGTAGACTAAAAACAGATAAATGGCGATATAAAAAAGGGCCAGACCTACATAGCTGGCGATCAAGACACTTCTTGCATCCATCTTTTCCCCCTCCTCCGGTGTTCGCGCGCTTCCTTGTCCTTGGCCGCAGGTCAAATCTTTCCTGACCGATCGTCATCGGGTCCTCATCCTGCTCATGCACCGAATTCGCCCCTTATTAACATGGAAAAAGGATTTCCCATCCCATGGATCGGAAATCCCTCAGTATAACATATACTGTGATCCGTTTCTCACACGCCCTGCCCTGTGAGCTTACAGATAGTATACATCGGAATGCAGGCTCCGCAGGGATTTTGGTGCCGACATTCCACTGTCACAAATCAAAGTCGGATCAGTCAGCGAAGCTGCTCTCATCCTTGAGTTCCTCTTCTGCCTCCTTCTCGAGCTTCTCATCAGCATCATTCTTGGCGGCGAACTCCTCGCTGTCCTCATCCTCGAAGAAATCATCGTCATCGAACTCATCATCGATGTCATCCATGAACTCTTCTTCATAATCGGGCTTGAAATACTTATACACTGCATAACCGACACCGGCAACAAGAGCTGCTAATGCGGTCAAACCAAACAGAGTCTTAAATGCCTTCTTCATAGCGATATACCTCCTGTATACGTGCACAACTTTTTCTTATTCCTGATTATAGCACATTGCCTGATAAAGCAATGATTTTCAGAAAAATTTAAGATTCCATCCGAATCTGAGTCTACATCAAACCCATAGGAACATTCTCCGAATCCATATCTGAGTCTGTTTCAAATCCCTATCGCTTCTATCTCCATCTCCATCATCACATCCCCCTTGCGTTCCTCCCCGCTCATATCCTCTGCAATTTCGCAAAGGTCGCGAACATCTTCTTGCTTCCGACCCGGTCGAAGTCGACGGTCACCTCATAGTCACGTCCACCATCCACAAGAGAAGTGACCTGTCCCTCCCCGAACTTCAGGTGAAAAACACGGTCTCCCACCTGGTAATCCAAAGGCTCCTTGCCGCCATCTCCGAAATTCTTCGCGGCGGCCGCGTACTTCTGAGCCGATGTTTTCTTGTGAACCTCCGCCGCGTTGCCGCGGGCATAAGCGACGGAACCGTAACAGGGGCCCTCGGCGTTCTCCCACGCAAAAGCGTCTGCCCGATTCCTGTCAGGCAGATTTCCGTCAATGGCCTCGGCAGGGATCTCCTCGACGAATCGACTCAAAGACGCGTACTGCATCTCTCCCCGCACCATGCGCATGCGGGCCGCTGTCACCGTCAGATGTTCTTTGGCCCGTGTAATTCCCACATAGGCCAGGCGACGTTCCTCCTCAATCTCCTCATCCGCATTCTCTGCTGTGATTGACATATAACTGGGAAAGAGTCCGTCCTCCATACCGACCAGGTAGACATTGGGAAATTCCAGGCCCTTGGCGGAGTGCAGAGTCATCAGGGACACATAGTCGGCGGCTTCGTCCAGCTGATCAATATCAGCGACCAGAGAAACCTGCTCTAAAAAGTCATTTAAGCTCGGCTCTTCTGTCTCCTGCTCGTAGAGAATGACCTTATTGATCAGCTCATCGATATTATCGATTCTGGCTCGGGCCTCATCCGTCCCCTCCGCTTTCAGCCCTTCCACATACCCGGTCTGATCGATGATATAGAGAAGACTCTTGCTGATGCCCTCCTGCGCCAGAACCTGTCTGGCGCGCTCAATCAGAGATATGAAGGCAAGAATCTTAGCGGCCGCTCTGGCCAGTCCCTGGATCTGTCCGGCCCTGCTCATAGCCTGGTAGAAGTCGAGGCCATTGGAATTGGCATAGGCCTGCACCCGATCCATGGATGTGGCCCCGATGCCACGGCGGGGAACATTTAAAACCCGCCGCACCGCAAGGTCATCCTGCGCATTGTCAATGACTTTGAGATAGCTGACCAGGTCTTTGACCTCCCGCCGGGCATAGAAGTTGACGCCGCCGAAGATCTTGTATGGAATGTTGTCGGCCACCAGCTTCTCCTCCAGGAGGCGGGACTGGGCGTTGGTCCGGTAGAGAATAGCGCAGTCCCTGTAGCTGTATTCCCTGCGGCGGACTAGGGATGCAATACTGTCGGCCACAAATTCCGCCTCCTCATAGGCGGAGTCAAACTGCTTGAGAAGAACCTTCTCTCCCTCCCCCGAATCCGTCCAGAGGGACTTGTCCTTGCGGCCGGTATTATTGGCGATCACTCCATTGGCCGCTGTTAGAATGTTCTGGGTAGACCGATAATTCTGCTCCAGTTTGATGACCTTGGCGTCCGGATAATGCTCTTCAAAGTGAAGGATATTATAGATATTCGCGCCGCGAAACCTGTAGATGGACTGGTCGTCATCTCCAACCACACAGAGATTGCGGTAGCCGTCCGCGAGGAGCCTGACCAGTTCAAACTGAGCGGTATTGGTATCCTGATATTCATCCACCATAATATAGTGAAAACGGCGCTGATAGTACTCTCTGACCGTGGAATCCCCTCGCAGAAGCTCGACTGTCTTCATGATCAGGTCATCGAAGTCCAGGGCGTTGTTGGCCCTCAATCTGGCCTGATACTCCCGATAGACCTGTCCCTGACGGGTCCGGTTGAAATCTCCCGCGGCCTCCTGCAAAAAAGCCTCCGGTCCGATCAAATTCTCCTTGGCATGTGAGATCACAGAGAGGAAGGACCGCTCCTTGTGGATCTTCGTGTCGATGTCCAGATACTTACAGACATCCTTTATCAGAGACTTCTGATCATCTCCGTCGTAAATGGTAAAGCGACTGTCATAACCGACCCGATCGGCAAAGCGGCGCAGGATCTTCACACAGGAGGAGTGAAAGGTTGCCACCCAGACAGCTTCTCCTCCAAAAGAAACCAGCTTGTTAATCCTTTCCCTCATCTCCTCAGCCGCCTTATTGGTAAAGGTAATGGCCATGATCTGGTAGGGGGCCACGCCCTTTTCATCAATCAGGTAGGCCGCCCGATGGGTCAGAACCCGGGTCTTTCCGGACCCCGCCCCGGCCAAAATAAGGACGGGGCCCTCCGTAGTGAGGACTCCGTCTCTCTGCTGTTCATTTAGTAAGTCCAATATCTTTGACATCTGATCTCCCCATCGACCATAGGATCCAGAATTCGCGGTGATCCTATCGTCCCGAGCAATGAAAGGCCCTCTCACAGATCAGAGCTGACTCTCTCCAACACTGTGTTATAGCCGCCGTCTCCATAGTTGAGAGCCCGGTTCACCCGGCTGATCGTCGCCGTAGACGCCCCGGTCTTCTCGGCAATATCCATGTAGGTATAGTTCCTGCGCAGCATGCCCGCGACCTCAAAGCGCTGGCTCAGAGAAAGCATCTCGTTGACGGTGCACAGGTCCTCGAAAAATAAATAGGCCTCTTCTCTGTCCTTCAGAGTCAGAATTCCGTCGATCAGGCGATCCGTATTTTCATCTCTCATCTTCTTACTCATGCTTATCCCCTTGTATTCCTGTCGCCCGGTTTTCTTTTTCGATAGAAAATCCCGGCGGTTGCCTTAAAACAACTACCGAGATTTTAGCACGCTAATACGTGACATTCAATCTGTTCGGCCGATCCGCCCTTAATCGCAGGACATCTCAGCGGAGAGCAACGTCCCTGTCAACTCTTAACCGAGCCCCCTGCTTGTAGTCACAGACTATTTCAGAGGAGAACCACTCCCCTGTCAGCCGCCGCCTTCAGGTCCTCCTGGGGCCAGATGGAGACCTGAACCTCGCCGATATGGCATTTGCGCAGGAAGAACATGCAGATACGGGACTGCCCGATCCCGCCGCCGATCGTATAGGGCAGCTTTTTCTCGAGAATCGCCTTCTGGAAAGGCAGCTCTGCTCTTTCCGGGCACCCCGCCTTAAGAAGCTGGCTTCTGAGAGCTTCCTCATCAACACGAATTCCCATAGAGCTCAATTCCAGAGCAATGTCATCGACAGGATAATAGACGATGATATCTCCGTTCAGACTCCAGTCGTCGTAATCAGGGGAGCGGCCATCATGCCTATCGCCGCTCTTTAGCTGATCGCCGATCTGCTCGATAAAGACAGCGCCGTGCAGCCTGGCAATCTTGTACTCCCGCTCCTTTGGCGTGCAGTCAGGGTACCTGTCCTCCAGCTCCTGCGTTGTCACGAAGCTGATGTCATCAGGCAGAAAGCATTTCACATAGTCATATTTATTGGCCACATACTTCTCCGTGACATGAAGGGCCTCATAGACATTTTTGACAATCTTATGCAGAAATTCCGCATTGCGATCCGACTTCTCAATCACCCGCTCCCAATCCCACTGATCCACATAGATGGAGTGAATATTATCGGTGTCCTCATCCCGGCGGATGGCGTTCATGTCGGTGTAGAGCCCCTGACCCGGGGCAAAACCATAGCGTCCAAGAGCATATCTCTTCCACTTAGCCAGAGAGTGAACGATCTCCACCTCGTGATCATTCTGCTCCTTGATTCCGAAGGCTACCGGGCGCTCCGTACCATTTAAATTGTCATTGAGACCGGAGGACGGCTCCACGAAAAGGGGCGCCGTCACACGCTGCAGGTTCAGCTCAGCGGCCAGCTGGTTCTGGAAGAAATCCTTGACCTTCTTAATTGCAATCTGTGTGTCCTTGAGACCAAGGGCTGACTTGTAGCCCTCGGGGATCTGAATACTGCTCATGTTTCCTCCTCCGCCGATTTGCTCAATTGATATGCCATATCATCCTGGACTTATAACTCACAGTTCCCAACGGTTCTCGGGAAGGGCAAAACATCCCTGATATTGGCTATCCCGGTCAGATACATCACCAGGCGTTCAAAGCCCAGACCAAAACCCGCATGACGAGTCGATCCGTACTTGCGCAGATCCAGGTAGTATCCGTAGGTCGACTCGTCCATTCCGTTCTCTCGGATGCGGGATAAGAGCTTGTCGTAATCATCCTCGCGCTGAGAGCCGCCGATAATCTCCCCGATCTCGGGAACCAGGCAGTCGACAGCGGCGACTGTTCTGCCATCCTCATTCAGCTTCATATAAAAGGCCTTGATCTCCTTGGGATAGTCTGTGACGAAGACCGGGCGCTTGAAGATCTTCTCTGTCAGGTAGCGCTCGTGCTCCGTCTGCAGATCACAGCCCCAGAAGACCTTGTATTCGAACTCATCATTGTGTTTCTCAAGCTCCGCAACCGCGTCCGTATAAGAAATGCTCCCGAAGTTTGACCTGACCACATGGTCCAGGCGGTCGATAAGCCCCTTGTCCACAAAGCTGTTAAAGAAGGCAATTTCTTCCGGACAATGCTCCATCACATAAGCGATGACATACTTGAGCATGGCCTCCGCCAGCTCCATAGCATCCTCCAGATCGGCGAAGGCGATCTCCGGCTCGATCATCCAGAATTCGGCCGCATGCCTCGTCGTATTGGAGTTCTCCGCGCGGAAGGTGGGTCCGAAGGTATAGATCTTCTTAAATGCCTGGGCGAAGGTCTCCCCCTGCAGCTGCCCTGAGACAGTCAGGTTGACGGGCCTGCCATAGAAATCCTGCGTGAAATCAACATTGCCCTTTTCATCCAAAGGCACGTCCTTTAAGTCCAGGGTCGTCGCCTGAAACATTTCTCCGGCTCCCTCGGCATCCGAAGAAGTCAGGATAGGAGTATGGGTATAGACAAAATCCCTCTCCTGGAAGAATTTATGAATGGCGTATGCCGCCACGCTTCTCACCCGAAAAGCCGCTTCAAAGGTATTGGTTCTGGCCCTGAGATGGGGCAGGGTGCGCAAATACTCTAAGGTATGGCGCTTCTTCTGCAAAGGATAGTCCGGAGTGGACGACCCCTCGACCTCGATCTCAGTCGCCTGAATCTCAAAGGGCTGCTTCATCTCAGGAGTCAGGATCACCAGACCGGTCACCCAGACGGCCGCCCCGACATTCTGGTGAGAGATCTCCTCGTAATTGGTAAGCTTATCCGCAGAAAAAACCACCTGTACAGGGGTAAAGAAGCTTCCGTCATTTAAGACCATGAAGGAGAAATTCTTGGAATTTCGGATGCTTCTGACCCATCCTCCGACGGTCACTTCTTTTTCTCCGTAATCCTCATAGTTCCGCTGCAGCGTACGGACATCCAACTTTTCAGCCATCTTCCTCTCCTTCATCTTGGAAAACATAAAAATTAAGCTATAGTTTAGACCATACCGGCTCCCATTTCAACCAAAGCCAAGCCCGCTTGCTCCCTTGCTCCGGCCTCGGTACTTTCTTCTCTCTGCCCCGGCCATTTCTTCTATACTCCGACCTCTGTCATACACCCTTGCTCAGATCCCTGTCGGCTCTGCTATTTTCTCTGCAGATTTCTATCCTTTTCCTTTCTGGTTCTTGTCTCTTCCTTTCTGGCTATTGCCATTCTCCCTTTCTGGCTCTTGCCATTCCCCCTTCCTGGTTCCTGTCACTTCCTTTTCCGACTCCTGCCATTTCCCCTTGACAATCCTCCCTTATGTGGTAGCCTGATTGATGTAAATATATCGCTGGGGGTGCCCTGTGGCTGAGAGAAGCATATGCTTCGACCCTTATTACTTGATCCGGATCATACCGGCGTAAGGAAGCAAGATTCCCACCCCCCGCGAAGCAGTCAAGGGAGGTTTTTTTATGTCTTTACTCGCAAATGTCGGCGCCGACGGAACTTATTCTCTCACGGTCTGGGGCTATACCGCCCTGGTCATCGCTCTGATTGCCATTCTTCTGCTGGGCAATCTTCTCTTTGGAAGAAAGAGAGCCTTTTCTGCCAGAGAGATCTCCTTTGCGGCCATGGCCATCGCCCTTGGCACGGTTGCATCCATGATCAAGATCTTCAATATGCCCATGGGCGGTTCCGTCACCTTACTCTCCATGCTCTTCATCGTCCTGGTCGGTAACTGGTATGGCATTGGCATGGGACTGTCCGCGGCTTTTGCCTACGGGATCCTCCAGCTGCTCTTAGGCCCTTACATCATCAGCCTTCCCCAGATGATCTGTGACTACATTCTGGCCTTCGGTGCCCTTGGACTCTCCGGGCTCTTCTCCAGGTCCAAAAATGGTCTCATCAAGGGTTATATCCTCGCTGTTCTCGGCCGCTATTTCTTCGCCGTGCTCTCCGGCGTCATCTTTTTCGGCGTCTACGCGGAGGGGGTCAGCTTCGCCGGACATGATTTCTCCGGGCAGCCCCTGCTCTACTCTCTGTCCTATAACGGTCTCTATCTCTTCACCGAAGCTGTCATTACCCTTCTGATCATCGCGATCCCGCCGGTTCGCAAGGGACTGATCCGAATCCGCGAGATGGCTCTCGGAGAGGCATAAGGCAAACGCGGGCCTCTTTTCCAAAAGCTTTTTCAGGCGGCCCGCCTTCTCAAAAGCTTTTCTCAGGCAAGCCGCCTTCTTAAAAGCTCTTCTCAGACAAGCCGATTCCCAAGGATCTTCTTAAAAGAGATAGTCCTCGCCGTTTAGTGTAGCCCGATCATCCGCTTCCAGAGGGATGATCAGGCATTTTCGTCCATCCACAAAGCTGGTCTCCACCTCGTCCAGACGCTCATCCGGCAGCTTGACGACAACGTCGATGGACTTGCCGTCCCTCGCAATGACGCCGGCGGCCTCCAGCTGATCGGTCAGTTCGACTACCTTTTTCTGCAGGCTCTTCTTCTCCTTGCGAACCTCATTGTCCTTGAGAAGCTTCGTATCCAGCAGGTCCTCTGCATTCGGCGTCTCCTCCTTAAAGAAGTCCTCAAACCTGGCGCCGACTTTCTCGGACCTGTCCTCTTCCATGCCGGACTCCTTTAAGATATCAAGCAGATCCTCTTTTGTCAGCGGCAGGGGCTCCTCATCTCCCCTGCGATCCTCCTCGATCGCAATGAAGTCACTCAGATTGGACTGAACATCTAAGAGCATGTCCTCCGCGGCATCCTGGTCAGCGGACAGATCGCGGCAGACCATATGACCGAAGGCGTCCCTCTTCTCAGCTGCCGTCAGCCTGGGCTGACATCCCATTCCATTCTCCCAGAATTCCTTATGTGGTTCTCTGGCCTTCTTGGCGTACATGAGGACATGGTGAATATCTGTCGCCCTATCATCAAAGGCCGGAAAGAGAAATCCGGTATCCACCGGCCCGACAACCCAGTCGCGAACTCTGGCGGCGATGGAATTGTCCTCCTCCCGGTAGCCTAAGCCCGGCTTGGACAGAGCTACCGGACAGATTGCGCAGAGAATGTAGTCAAAGGCCTCTGCGGACTCGTCCAGATCAATATTGTCAGAGCTTCTGCTCATCACATCATAGACGTCGTGAAAGAGCAGGATCAGATAGTTGCCGACAAAATCATAGGTCTCTATGACATGATCATAGAAGCGATCCAGGACGGTCTCCTCTTCGATTGCGGTATTGCGAAGAGCCATCAGCAGATGCTGACGACCACCCTCCTCTTCTTCCTCCAAAGGGAATTCCAATTCCAGCAGCTGATTTCCCAGTTTCCCGGACAGGACCTTGTTGGCGATCTCCAGGTACTTGGAGAACTCATCATCCTCCAAATTAAGAAAGGACTGGTTGAAGCTGGTCACCTTATTTTTCTGAGCATCGACATAACAGCCGGCCATACGGGAAAAGGACACCGTCTCCCTCTTTAATCTTCTCTTCAGCTCTGTGACTTCCTTCTGAATCATCTTGCATACACCTCAATTCTTATCTGCCAATCCCTATCCTGCTGTCACACTCCCAGTGACTGAAAGCAATTACTGAGTGTATACGCAAAACTTTTCCATCACAAGACTTGAAAAATACACTGAAATTCGCTAGTAAAAATATTCTGCTATTCGCCAGGGTTCCCATCGCCCGCGTTCTATCATTCTCCAAACAGAGTCGCGAGCAGAATTGCAGTAAATAAGACGGCGCAGCCCAAAATCTCTATGGCCGACAGGGCCTGATGGAGAAAAAACCAGCCGGCGACCGCGGAAATCACTGATTCAAAGCACATGAGAATCGATGCCAGGGTCGGATTCATTCCTCTCTGCCCTATGATCTGCAGGGTGAAGGCGACTCCACTGGAAAGAACTCCCGCATAGAGCAGGGGAAAGATAGCCAGACCGATATCTTCGATCCTGGGATGCTCCAGCGCCAGAGCAAAGACAAAACTGAGCGCGGACGACACGGCAAACTGAATCATGGCAAAGACCGCCCCATCACAGTAGGAAGAGCGGTGACCCACATACATGATATGAACCGCGAAACAAAGTCCCGAGACCAGCTCCAGTCCATCACTGACATTCAAAGAGAGATGTCCGCCCTTTATGGACAAGAGATAGAGACCAAGAACAGAAAGAAGCACACAGCCCCAAATCATCTTCCTGACTCTCTTGCCGAGGAAAATGCCGAGAACGGGCACAAAAATCACATACATGGCCGTAAAGAAACCGGCCTTAGCCGTTGTTGTGCCGGCAATGCCCAACTGCTGCACATTGGACGCGACAAAGACAATCACTCCCAGGATGGATCCGCTGATCAGCTCCCTCTTCGTCACGAGCGCCCTCTGTCCTCTTCGGCCTGGAATAAATACATTATCCGGCCGGTTCTCCCGCTCAGGGCGGACAGAAATGCCCCTGGCCCGAAAGAGAAGGGTCACAGGAATCAGAAAGAGAAAGCCAATCAGATTACGGACTGCCGTGAAACTGAAGGCGGCCAGATGATTTGCGCCAAGACTCTGCGCGACGAAAGCAGTTCCCCAAATCAGAGTCGCGGTAAAAATCAAGGACGCATTCCCAAATTCCGATTTTCTGACGGTCTGTGCGCCCGCTGTCTGTATTCCCGCCATTTGGATTCCAGCTTCCTGCATAGGTCCTCCTTTCATTTCCTGCCGCTTTAGCAGACTAAAATCTCCCTAAAACCACACGAAACGCATTCCCCGGATCGGAAATGCGTTTCGCTCTTATCATATGTCAGCCCCGTGGGGCTTTCGCTTTTCTATATCCTAACACAGGATTTGGCGCAGGGTAAGCCCTATTTTGCTTTTTGACAAATTTCCGGCAGATTTTCCCACTCAGCCTCTGGTCAGATTTTTAAGCCACTGATACTTCTGAAAGTGATAGCAGACCCACGGAATCTTACCCAGTTCATCCAGGCAGGTGCAGGCATAGACGGCAAGAACAGGCCAGTGGAAATAAAACGCACCAAAGAGCGCCACTGGAATTGAAATCCCCCACATGGCAACGACCAGAGAATACAGATCAAAAATGGTATCTCCGCCCGAATCAAAAATGCCATTGATCATGACGGTGTTGACGGTTCTCCCGATCATGTAGAAGGCCTGCACAAGCATCATCCCTGTCAGATAGGACTGAGCAAGCGGCGTCAGCTTGAGCCCCGCGACAACAGGGATGGTCAAAAGGAGAACCATTCCCATGGAAACAAAGCCGATGAAAAAGGAAATATCCCTCAGGCGAATTCCGATCCTCCGGGCCTCTTCCTGATTGCCCGCTCCCAATTCCTGTCCGAGAAGAATCCCTCCCGCGGCCGCGATCCCGTTGCAGAGACAGCAGATCAGATCCCTCACGACCGACGCGACCGAGTTGGCCGCGGCGGCATCCGCTCCCAGATGACCCACGATCGCTGTATAGGCGCTGAAGCCTGCTCCCCAGAGCAGGGAGGCTCCCAGAAGGGGCAGGCTGACTCTGATGAAATCTCTGCTGAGAACGGAATCCACTTTCAGGAGATTGGCGGTTCTCGGGTGCAGATATCCCGGTCGACAGGACAAAAACAGACAGATCACAAGCTCAGCCAGCCTTGAAATCACGGTGGCAATCGCGGCCCCCTCCGCTCTCAGCTGCGGAATCGGACCGATCCCAAAGATAAAGACCGCGTTAAAGGCAATATTCATGAGAACCGCCGCGCTTGATACATAGAGGGCAGATCTGGCATGATCTGATATTTTCATGAAGACCTGATAGCACTGGGAAATCCCCATCAGCAGATAAGACCAGGCGGCAATCCGCAGATATCTTCCCCCCAGTTCAATCAACAGCCCGTCAGAGCTGTAAATCATCATCAGCTGCCGGGGGATGAAAAAAGAGGCCAAAAAAAGACAAGGTCCACCAGAGCCATGATTCGCAGCATGATATGAAAGATGTGATCCAGGCTCTCCGGATCTTTCTTGCCCCAGTACTGCGCTGCCAGGACACTGCCCCCGCTGGCGATTCCAAGAATGAAAATGGACATGACAAATGAGATCTGAGCCGCCAGGGCGACAGCTGCCATGGCGTTTTGCTCCAGAAGTCCCAGCATAAGAGCGTCTGCCGCCGCGACAGAGGCAAGCAGAAGGCTCTGCAAGGCAATCGGCCAGGCCAGATGCCAGAGTCTGCGGTTAAATCTCGAATCCCCAAAAATCTCCCTGATTTTCATCTAAGCCTCCCAGCGAAGTGATCCCGGCTCATTTATGGGGACAGGGGATTTTGCCATCACAGATTGATTGTCACAAAAATATCGTAGATGGCCTTGATCGCCCCTTCAAAGTCCTCATTGGCAACGCCGATAATAATATTGAGCTCTGAAGATCCCTGATCCATCATGCGAACGTTGATGTGGGCATGAGCCAGGGCGGAGAAAATCCTGCCGGCGGTACCCCGCATCGACTTCATTCCCCGACCGACAACAGCGATCAGCGCCAGATCAGATTCGATTTCCACCTGATCCGGTCGGGTCAGACGGTGGATCTCAGAGACAACCGCCTGCTCCTTGTGGAGGAACTCGTCCTCGTGCACCACAATCGTCATCGTATCGATCCCTGAGGGCATATGCTCAAAGGAAATACCGTTGTCCTCGAAGGACTGAAGAACCTTGCGGCCAAAGCCGATCTCTGAATTCATCAGATCCTTGGTGATCGAAACGGCGCAGAAACCCTTCTTTCCGGCAATTCCCGTAATGGTAAACTGGGGCTTTCTTGCAGTGGACTCCACAATCCATGTGCCCTCCGCATCCGGGGCATTTGTGTTCTTGATATTGATGGGAATCCCCTTGGACCGGACCGGGAAAATCGCGTCCTCATGCAGAACAGATGCTCCCATATAGGAGAGCTCCCTGAGCTCCCGGTAAGTCAGAGTATCTATGGACACGGGATTGTGAATGATGCGGGGATCAGCGACCATGAAGCCTGAGACATCGGTCCAGTTCTCATAGACATCTGCCCCGGCAACAGCCGCGACGACAGAGCCTGTGACATCAGAGCCTCCCCGGGAGAAGGTCTTGACCCTTCCGTCGAAGCCGCATCCATAGAAACCCGGGATAACGGCCTTCTCAACGCCTGCCAGGCTTTTCCCCAGGACCCTTTCGGTCTTGTTCATATCTAAAAAGCCATCCTGGTCAAAGAAGATATTCTCCGCGGGTTCGATAAAGCAATAGCCCAGATAGTTTGCCATGAGCTTTCCGTTCAGCTGCTCTCCGCGGGAGGCGGCAAAGTCAAGACTGGGTTCTTTCTTTAGACTCTCCTCAATCTGATCGAAATCCTCGTCCAAACGAATGGATAAATTCAGCTGATCTATGATCTCCTGGTACCTGTCTTTGATGGCCATGAGCTGTCGGTGCGGATCTGACCCCTCCGCGGCAATCCGATAGGCCTCCAAAAGCATATCCGTCACCTTCGTGTCTCCCTCAAAGCGCTTTCCCGGCGCGCTCGGAACCACATAAGAGCGATCGGGATCGCTTTTGATGATCTCTCCCGCCTTCTCGAACTGTCTGGCATCCGCAAGAGAACTGCCGCCGAATTTTACAACTTTTTTCATGAAACCCTCGCGATCTTCTTTCCACTGCCCGGAATCTATTTTTCACAGACAGATGATTCATACTTTGTCCGCGTACAGCAAACAGCTGTGCGTCACTAGTCGAAATGGTAACACAAAAGGAGCGCGGATGCTACTCTTTTACAGTTTCTTCATCGCTTCTGACAGCCTTCTTACTGCTTCTTTTTGTATGCAAAGTCTCTTCTGACTATACACAGCTATACTGCATTTATGAGCTTCTCCTCTTCTGTCCGTTCACATTTCTTCGTTTTTTCCCTTGATCAGGTGAGCCTTCGACAATGTCGCGACAACGGGTCCGGTCACCACCGCCGCCACAAGCATCTCAAAGAGCGCATTGCCCGCGATGATCGACAGGATAAAGGCGAGGACATTTCTGCCCGCCATCATCTTCTGTAGGTAGGCTGTCTGTCCGAAGAGGAGAACAATCCCCGACATGAAAAACAGGGTGTTAAAGAAGGCGGACAAAAAGCCGACCAGGGAGCCGCTGATCAGGGGATTGGTCAGCTTGCGAAAGCCCCTGTATAAGAGACCGACGAGCACTCCGTCCAGGATACGGGGCAAAAAGCAGAGAAGAGCCGTCGCAAGCGGCGACATATTAAAGAGAATACTGGTCATCCCGCTGCTCCCCAGAAGCGCCTTGAGCAGGGAGGCCAGTCCCCAGACCGCTCCGGCGGCCAGACCTCCTGCCGGTCCTAAGGCCACAGCCGTCACAGAGACCGGCACCATGGCTAAAGAAACCGTGATCGCTCCCAAGGGCACCGTCACAAATTGCAGTACAAAAATCAGAGCCGTCATCAGGGCCATGATCGCCAGTGAGTTGCTTCTTGTCCTCGTATTCATCATTTTCCTCCGTTATCGTTCCCCGCTTTCACCTGGTCCTCGGCATGCAAAACGCACCGCTGTCGCTCCAATCCGGATGCAATGCGATGCGTCTTGACGCAGGCTTCAGACCAGGCTTCCACTTTGGGATACAACACATTGTCTTTACCTGTGCATTATAGTTTTCTCAGGCCCAAAAGGTCAACAAATGAATCCTCGGCGCCACATGCGATATAAACCTTGCGGCGCCATCAATTCTCAGCGCTGAACGCGGGCGCCTGCGCCGCCCATGATTGCTTCAACCTCGTCCTTTGATGCCATGGTGGTATCACCGGGCGTAGTCATGGCCAGGGCTCCATGAGCCGCTCCGTAATTGACAGCGAGCGCGGCGTCGCCGGTCGTCATCAGACCATAGATCAGGCCGGAGGCGAAGGAATCGCCGCCGCCGACCCGGTCCATAATCTCAAGGTTCTGATAATCCCTTGCCTTATGGATCTGTCCATCCGCCCAGCAGAGAGCCGACCAGTCGTTTACCGTAGCGGTCTTAACCGTGCGAAGCGTTGTCGCCACCGCCTTGAAGTTGGGATAGGTCTGAACCGCCGTCTCAATCATCTTCTTATAGCCGTCGACATTGAGCTCCTTGAGCGACGCGTCCTGTCCCTCGATCTGAAATCCCAGACAGGCAGTGAAATCCTCCTCATTGCCGATCATGACGTCGACGTAGGAAGCAATTTCACGGTTCACCTCCTGGGCCTTGGCCTGACCGCCGATCGCGGACCACATGGAGGGACGGTAGTTGAGATCGTAGGACACCAGAGTTCCGTACTTCTTTGCCGTCTTGATCGCCTCGATCACCGTCCTGGACGCCTGCTCGGATAGAGCCGCGTAGATACCGCCGGTGTGAAGCCACTTGACGCCAAGCTCCCCAAAAATATAGTCGAAATCGAAATCCTCCGGTTTCGCCTGCGAGATGGCGGTATTTGCCCGGTCAGAGCAACCCTTGGCCCCCCGGATCCCGAATCCCCGCTCTGTGAAATTGAGGCCGTTGCGGCAGAGACGTCCGATTCCATCTGTCTTCTTCCAGATGACCAGAGAGGTATCAACACCTCCCTGCAGCATGAAGTCCTCGACCAGCTTACCGACCTCGTTGTCGGCAAGAGCGGTAAGTACCGCCGTCTTCAGGCCAAAGCACTTGCGCAGGCCCCGGATGACATTGTACTCTCCGCCGCCCTCCCAGGCGCGAAATTGCCTGGCCGTGCGGATCCGGCCTTCTCCCGGATCCAGACGAAGCATTACCTCTCCCAGAGACACCGCATCAAAGGTCGCGTCTTCTCTTAATTTCAAATCCATACTATCCTCCTAAAGAATGTGCCTGATTTTAGAATGTGCCTGATTCTCCTGCTCAAAAGTACCCACCAAAGGAATATCTGCCCCTTAAGCAGTGTACTTTTTCAATGTCGCGCGGACAGCGCCGGGACCCGCAATCAACTCCTCAAAATAGGAAATCACCGTCTTGTCCATGCCGATTTCGGACAGATCAAGACCAAAGATCTGCTCATTTGTAAGCAGAGGCGCCACCCTGGAGGCAGCATCCTTATCGCCCAGGCGGATGTCCTTTACATATTCCGATGCCGAGGCAAGGAGGGGATCGGGAGATGGCTCAAAGGCTCTGCCCTCATCGTCAAGGGCCATCAGGTAGCGAAGCCAGCCTGCGAATACCAGGGGGATCAGCTTGAGATCAGCGACATCCAAAGAAGGATCCGCCAGATATCTCTTGATCGTCTCTCCAAAGCGGATAGCCAGCTTCTGTGATGTATCCGTGGCAATTCGCTGTGGCGTATCGGGCATAAAGGGGTTGGGAATTCGAACCTTCAGCACCGTATCGATGAACTCTCTGGGATCCAGTACGCCGGGATCAACAACCACCGGAAGCCCCTCTTTGTAGCCGATGATCTCAACCATTGCCTTGAGCTGCGGATCCTCCATCTCCTCGGAGATTTTCTGGTAGCCGAGCAGACAGCCATAGACAGCCAGCGCCGTATGGAGGGGATTCAAGCAGGTGCAGACCTTCATCTTCTCCACCTTGTCCACAGTCTCACGATCTGTAAAGATAACGCCTGCCTTCTCAAGCGCGGGACGACCGTTGGGAAAAGAATCCTCTATCACCAGATACTGGGTCTCCTCCGCGTTGACAAAGGGAGCAACCCAGGTGTTTTTGCCGGTGACAACCGGGTCGAGTCCGGACAGGTCATCCTTTCGAAGGATCTCCTCCACAGAAGCGTCTGGCCTGGGCGTGATTTTATCAATCATGGACCAGGGGAAGGAAACCTTAGACTTGTCATTGACATAGTCGTAAAAACCGGTCTCTGCCCTGCCGTTTTTCGTCCACTCCCTGGCAAACGCAGAGATCGCCTCATAGAGCTTGTCCCCGTTATGAGAGCAGTTGTCGGTAGAAACCATAGCAATCGGTCTGGCTCCGCTCTGATAGCGGGCATAGAGCAGGGAGGCAACCTTTCCCATGTAACTTTCCGGCGCCCCGGGGCCGGCCTGATAATCATCCGCGACAGCAGGGAGTAAGTCCCCCTTGCCGTCTACCAGCGAATATCCCTTTTCTGTAATGGTGAAGGTGACCATCTGCAGAGAATCCTTGCTGAAGATCTCCCTGAGGCGCTTATACTCTGCCTGATTGGAAGAATCCAAAATGCAGGACTCCGCAATGGATCCGACCACCGTCTTATCTACTCCGCCGTCTGCCTTCAAAGTTACCAGGATAGAATAATTGTCATGGGGGCGGTACATCTTCTCTATAATTTCAGAGTCAAAGCCCTCCGCGACAATCAGTCCCTGGTCGCTGGCGCCGGTATTCAGCAATTCCTGGGCCAGGTTGGCCTGAAAAGCACGAAAAATATTCCCTGCCCCGAAATGAATCCAGCTGGGATTTGCCTTTGTTGTCTCAATCATGGCCTTTCGATCATACCGAGGGAGCTGATAGCCCTTGCTCTCCCACTCGGCGCTTTTTGCCAGACCCTTCTCCGTTAATTCCATATCCTTTCCTCCTTCCGTCAGCGTCTGCTCTGACTCTTATTGATCGCCTCCCAGAGACCGACAAGATAGGCAGCTCCTAAAGCCCGATCGTAGAGACCGTAACCCGGCATGGCCTTCTCTCCCCAGATCATGCGGCCATGATCCGGTCGAATAGGACCATCAAATCCGATATCATACAAAGCCTTCATGATTTCATACATGTCGAAGCTGCCATCCTCAGACAGGTGCGCCGCCTCTTCGAAGTCGGTCGGGCTGTTGAACTTAAGGTTTCTCACGTGGGCAAAATGAATCCGTCCCTTCAGAGAGCGGATGATATCGGGAAGGTCATTTTCCAGATTCGTTCCCAGAGATCCGGTGCAGAGCGTCACCCCATTGTGGACGTCATCCACCATCTCCATCAGGCGAAGGAGGTTCTTCTTGTTGGTGATAATGCGGGGAAGCCCGAAGACAGACCAGGCGGGATCATCCGGATGGATCGCCATCTTAATGTCATACTTGTTGCAGACCGGCATAATTCTCTCGAGAAAATATTTGAGATTGTCAAAGAGCTTGTCATCGTCAATCTCATACTCCCTGTAGAGGGCAAACATCTCCCTGACATGCTCCATGCGCTCAGGTTCCCAGCCTGGCATCACGGAACCATTCATATCTCCGGAGATGGATTCGAACATCTTCTCAGGATCCAGAGCGTCAACGGCCTCCTGTGTGTAGGCCAGGACTGTAGAAGCGTCTGCCCTCTCCCTGGCCAGCTCCGTTCTTGTCCAGTCAAAGACGGGCATGAAATTATAGCAGACCAGGTGGATGTCCTCCCTGCCCAGATTCTCAAGACTTGCAATGTAGTTGTCGATCAGCCGATCTCTGTTTGGCGTTCCAAGCTTGATTTCCTCGTGAACATTGACAGACTCAATTCCGGCGACGTGAAGCCCCGCGGCCTCTACCTCCTCCTTCATGGATCGAATCGCCTCCCGGGTCCAGACCTCCCCCGGCTGTGTGTCATAGAGCGTCGTAATAAGACCTGTCACATAGCGAATCTGGCGGATCTGTTCCAGGCTGACGGTATCAAAACTGGAGCCATACCAGCGCATCGTCATTTCCATATCCTGCTTCCTCCTTGTTATGAATATATGTTCTAGTTCTCATTATATCGGCCAGATGGATTTGATACATTACAGTGCTTGTTGCTGTCTTTGCAAATCTTGTGATTCGTGCTAGGATATCATCTGTAGTCTCCCGCGGGCAGGCGGCCTCATATTGCGATCGCTTCGCTCAGATCGGTCATCAGGCCCGTCTCTTTTCTCCCCTCTCAAGGGGAACGATAGGAACCAGCATTGAAAGAGCCACTCCATTCTCCCTTTGTCAACAGACAGTACATGCAGTCCAGAGATTTTGAGATCTTCTATTACAATGACTGCAATCTGAAATCCGTCAGTAACCACTCGCACTCCTATTATGAGTTTTATTTCTTCCTGGGCGGCAGTGTCAGCATGCACGTCGACGGAGTCGATTATCCTCTGACCAAGGGAGACGTCATCCTGATTCCTCCCAATGTCAGACATCATCTGATCAACCATGCCCCGTCCCTTCCCTATCAGCGCTTTATCTTCTGGATCAGCCGCAATTTCTGCAATGAACTGATGCAAATTTCTCAGGACTACGGCTATGTCATGCAGCAGGTCATCGTCAGCAGGCGCTATGTCTATCACTATGACGTCCTCTCCTTTAATACCCTGCAGGGCAAAATATACGCTCTTTTGGACGAGATCCACAGCAACCGTTTCGGCCGGTCCGCCAGGATCTCTCTCTGCGTCCATGACCTTGTCCTGCATTTAAACCGCTCGATCTATGAGATCGAGCACCCCCGCCAGGAGCAGGAGGTCTTCTCTCTCTACGAGAATATCGTCTCTTTTATTGACCGGCACTTGGAGCAAAACCTGTCTCTTGACGATATCGCAAATAATTTCTTTGTCAGCAAGTACCATATCGCCCATATTTTCAAGGACCATCTGGGGCTCTCCATCCATCAGTACATTCTAAAGCGCCGCCTGGCCATGGTCTGCGACTCGATCGCCTCCAATATGAATATCTCTGACGCCTATCAGCGCTGCGGTTTTAATGACTACTCCTCCTTCTTTCGCGCTTTCAAAAAGGAGTACGGAATCAGTCCCAAGGAGTATAAGGAGAGCTATGCCTTCCCCAAAGAAAACCCGTCCTAGATACAGGGCACGGGAAGATAAACAACGTGCTTTATCCTGTCACTTTGTCTTATTTTTCCCTCGCTATCGCTTATCCTTATCTTTTTCCACAGCTTAAAAAAGAGCCTCCGACAGGTGTCGAAGACTCTTATATTCCGGTCGTCCTTTATGCGTCAAGCGCCTCTAACCTCGCCTCCAGATCCTCCAGAGGCCCCTGCCCCGGATCCAGATCGGCAAGCATGTTGTAGAGCAGCTTATAGAGCGCCAGAAGCTCCTCGCGCTTGATGTGAAAGCACTCGCGCATATGAACGGGGACAGACAGGGCCCGCTCCCGGAGCTCCATCCCGCTCTCTGTCACTGTGACAATCAGTGATCTCTCATCCTCCTTGGACCTGGCGCGATCAATATAGCCCTTGCCCTCAAGCTTCTTGAGTACCGGCGTCAATGTGCCGGAATCCAGATAGAGAACCTGGCCAAGCTCCTTCACCGTCACCTTCTGCTTCTCCCACATAACCATCATTGTAATGTACTGTGTGTAGGTCAGCTGCAGCGGGTCTAAGAAAGGTTTGTATTTGCGCACAATCTCCTTGGAAACCGCGTACAGGGGGAAACAGAGCTGGTTCTCCAGTTTGAGTGCGTCATACTTATCGCTCATGCCAATCATCCTCCAAAGCCTAATCTATTTACAATGGAACACACGCTAGGCGGACATCTCATTATCATGAATGTAGGCAACCGCCGCGAGCGCTGCCACAGCGCCGTCGCTTGCCGCGGTCGTGAGCTGGCGCACGGTCTTGGTTCGCGTGTCACCCGCGGCGAAAATTCCATCAACATTGGTCTTGCAATCCTCACCGGCGACAATATAACCGCCCTTGTCAAGACCGACAACGTTAGAGAATATCATATTCTCCGGCGCCTGTCCAATTGCCACAAAGAGCCCATTGACTTTAATGATCCTCTTTTCTCCAGTGATCTTATCAGTCACTTCAAGGGCCTCCAGGCGATCCTGTCCGAGGAGGGCCGTAATATTGGCATTGAGGACAAATTCAACATTCTCCCTGGCCCGCAGCTTCTCGACCCGAACAGGCTCGCCGCGGAACTGATCTCTTCTGTGAATCACATAGACCTTCTCAACGATATTGGAGAGGAATTCCGCGTCCTCCAGGGCCGTATTCCCACCCCCGTTGACCGCTACGATTTTCTTGCGATAAAACATTCCATCGCAGGTCGCGCAGTAGGAAATCCCTCTGCCGATCCATTCCTTCTCATGCGCTAAGCCAAGCGGCCTGTTTTTAGCGCCGGTCGCCAGGATGATCGTCCTCGACGCAATGCGGTCTCCGTCCTCTAAAACCGCAATCTTATGATCGCCGGCATCCTCGATAGAGGCGACTCTGGCCTGGCGATACTCCACTCCCAGATCAATGGCCTGCTGATAGAGGCCCATGGCAAAGTCGAAACCGGAAGTATGCGCAATACCGGGATAATTCTCGATATCGGGAGTATTAATAATCTGTCCCCCAAAGGTGTTGGCCTCAAGAATCAACACGCTCTTGTTCTGGCGAACTCCGTAGATCCCCGCGGACAATCCCGCGGTACCGGCGCCTACAACTAAAATATCATACATATCGCACCTCATTTCCGACTGGCAAAGGCTCTGCAAAAGATACTCTCTTAAAAAAACTCTCCTTACTTAAGCAAGTCCAAAAGCTGAGCCTTCGGAACAACACCGACAGACTTCTTATAGACCTGTCCGTCTTTAAAGACGATCACGGTCGGAATCGACATCACATTGTATTTCTCTGCAATGTCCATCTCCTCATCAACATTGAGCTTGCCCACCTTGTATGAGCCGTCTGACTCCTCGGCGATCTCAGAGACGACCGGGCCAAGCATCCTGCAGGGGCCACACCAGGAAGCCCAGAAGTCAACCATTACCGGCACATCACTCTTTAATACTTCGCTCTCGAAATTAGCTGTGGTAACTTTTAACTCAGACATATGATCCTCCTATCATCCTGATACCAGCTTCCCTCACACGACAGTCATTGAAATTCATCTGTTATGGAAGCTTTTTGCATTGAAGTTCTCTTGAAGCGCTTCTGACTTTTGTCAAAACAAATTGTACACAACTAAATATCGCCTGTCAACACCCTGAACGATTTTTTTACGCGCCTCTGCCAGGGCCCCCATTCCTTTGGCGTAAATTCAGAATCCGGCTCCGCTACTGTCAAGGCCTTTTTCCCGAACATATCCAGATCCCTTCCTATCATTTGATCGAAAAAACCGACTGCAAATCGCATAAAAAAGACTGCGGATTATATAAAAAGAACTGCCGGGGCTGAGCCCTCTCACAGGTCAGCGCCGGCAGTCGATTTTATTCGAATGATTTCTCGGGTCCACTCTGCTTTGTACAGATTCTTCCATCTCCCATTTCAGCAGTTTTCCCACATGACTGATTCTCGCGTCTGTGGGTTTCTATGCCCCTGCCAGAGCCTCGACCAGCTCTGCCATCTTCTCTCGGCTCTCCTCATTTAAGGTGGAGCGAATGGTTACCTGCGGTTCGATGAACTCAATATTCTTCCAGCCTTCCATAATCTTCTTCATAGTGCGGGCGGCTGTAGGTCCCCAGGAACCATTCTCCATAATGGCGATCTTGCGGCCCTGGAAGGCCTTGTTTGCCAGGTGATGGAGAAAATCCTGCATGGGAGGATAGACCTGGGCATCATAAGAGGAGGCCGCCAGAAGCATGCGATCGAAGCGGAAGGCCTGGGCCACCGCCTCAGAAACATCCACCTTGGTCAAATCCATCAGTTTTATCTCAATGCCCTTGGACGCGAGCGCCTTTTCGGCCTCCCTGGCAGCCGCCAGCGTATGTCCGTAAATTGACGCGACGGGAATAAATACCCCCTTCTTCTCAGGAGCGTAGGAGGACCAGGTCTGATACAGCCCCAGATATCGGTCCAGATTCTCGGTCAACTGAGGCCCGTGCAATCCGCAGATCTTCTTGATTTCAAGACCGGACAGCTTCTTGAGCAGGGTCTGCACCTGGGGACCATATTTGCCGACAATGTTGAAGTAGTAGCGTCTGGCCTCTGTCACCCAATCGTCCTCGACGTCGCCGCAACCAAACTTGCCGAAGGCATCCGCAGAAAAGAGCACCTGATCGGTCATATCATAAGTCATCATAACCTCGGGCCAGTGCACCATAGGGGCAAAGAAAAATTGCAGCTTGTGGTCCCCCAGGTCCAGGATGTCCTTATCCTGCACCATCAGCTTCCGATCAATGGACAGGTCCAGCTGGGGAAAGAAGGCATGGATCATGTTGAAGGTCTTATTGTTCCCGACAACCTTCACATTGGGATACTTGTCCAGGGCGACCGCCAAAGAGCCGGAATGGTCAGGCTCCATATGCTGCACAATCAGATAATCCAGCGGGCGGCCGGCCAGAGCTTTCTCCAGGTTATCAAGCCACTCCCGTGTCTTCCTCTCATCCACAGAATCCATTACAGCTGTCTTCTGACCATCAATCAAATAGGAGTTATAGGACATGCCCGCCGACAGTGGGTACTGATTCTCAAACATCTTTAAATCTCTGTCGTGGGTTCCAATAAACCTGATACTCATCTTTTTTCCTCCATAGATTCCTTTCGTCGGAATAGATTATAGCATAAAAACAGGAATCATCTCTCTGCGGCAGAAATGATTCCCGAAATTGATACTCCTGGTACAGCTGATCACTGATCCTGTTTTTCAGAAAGAGGCAGGATCAGATGATATTCAAGGCATCTGACGCTGCATCTGGCGCTGGTCCTTATTTATCCTGCTTTTTTGCGGGCATAGACAGATCCAGCTTGCCCAAAATTTCCTTTAAGGTATTGGCGGAATTCTGCAGATTGGTCAGTTCCTCATAGCTTAAGTCAATATGCACCTTGGTCTCTACGCCGGAGGATGTGACAACAGCCGGCATGGACAGGTAAATGTCGCTGATCCCATACTCTCCCTCCATCAGGGAGGAAACGGGCAGAATCGACTTCTCGTCCTTTAAGATGACCTCGGCAATCCGGCGAACCGCGGACGCGACGCCATAATAAGTAGCATGCTTCTTCTCGATGATCTCATAGGCTGAGTTCTTCACGTCGTCCGCGATCTTCTTCATGGAAGACTCATGCTGAAAATGTCCGCGGATCTCACAGAACTGGTTTACATTCACGCCCGATACATCGGCGGAGGACCAGGCCACAATCTCTGAATCTCCGTGCTCGCCAATGACATAGGCGTGAACATTTCTCGCGTCCACATCCAGATGCTCGCCCAGCATATACTTAAGGCGGGCGGAATCAAGAACAGTTCCTGACCCGATGACGCGCTCCTTTGAGAAGCCGGAGAGTTTCCATGCCACATAGGTCAGAATATCAACCGGGTTCGATACAATCATCAGAATGCCGCCAAAACCGCTGTCTCTGATCTGGGGAATGATGGACTTGAAAATCCCTACATTCTTATTGACCAGGTCAAGGCGGGATTCTCCGGGTTTCTGGGCGGCGCCTGCCGTCACAATCACAAGGGCGGCATCCTTGATATCCCTGTAGTCTCCCGCATAGATATGCTGGGTTGTAGAGAAGGGAATGGCGTGGCTGATATCCATGGCCTCCCCCTCTGCCCGATTCTGATCGGCATCAATCAAGACGATTTCTGAGGCGATGCCGGACTGCATGATGGCGTAAACGCTGGTAGATCCAACAAATCCGCATCCGACCATGGCAATCTTACGGGGATTAATATTGGCATTTTCCAAAATATTGGACATTGTATTCACACTTTCTCTGCAAAAAGGGAGTTACAGTTTCTCTACCGTAACCCCCTTCTGATTCACCGATCAGATTCTAACACAAATCCACCAGCTTTGGGGAATTCAAAGAATCAATTGTTAAAGACACGGCTTATCTCTTAACCTTAAACGCCCCCATCTTGGGATAGATCGCGGAATCTCCAAGATCCTCTTCAATCCGAAGAAGCTGGTTGTACTTGGCGACACGCTCGGAACGGCTGGGAGCGCCCGTCTTGATCTGGCAGGTATTCATGGCAACAGCCAGGTCGGCGATTGTCGTATCCTCAGTCTCACCGGACCTGTGGGAGGTAATTGCGGCGTAACCTGCCTCATGGGCCATCTTGATCGCCTCAAGGGTCTCTGAGATAGAGCCGATCTGGTTAAGCTTGATCAGGATCGCATTGGCGACGCCCATATCAATACCCTTCTTCAGGCGCTCTGTATTGGTGACAAAGAGATCATCGCCTACCAGCTGCACCTTGTCGCCAAGACGAGCTGTCATGCGCTGCCAGCCCTCCCAGTCTTCCTCATCGAGACCGTCCTCAATGGAAATAATGGGATATTTTTCAACCAGCTTGGCCCAGTGCTCAATCAGCTCATCAGACGTAAACTTGGTTCCAGCCTTGGGAAGGATGTACTCTCCCTTTTTGGATCCCTTCCACTCAGAAGAAGCGGCGTCCATGGCAATCATGAAATCCCTGCCGGGCTCATATCCAGCGATCTTAACGGCCTCCAGGATCGCTTCAATGGCCTCCTCGTCAGACTTGAGGTCGGGGGCAAAACCGCCCTCATCTCCGACGGAGGTAGCGAGTCCCTTGCCCTTTAACTCACTGGCCAGAGCATGAAATACCTCGGCGCACCAGCGCAGCGCCTCTTTAAAGGTGGGAGCTCCGACAGGCATGATCATGAATTCCTGCGCGTCAATGGTATTGGCTGCGTGAGCGCCGCCGTTGATGATATTCATCATGGGAACAGGAAGACGATTTCCGTAGATCCCGCCCAGGAAACGGTAGAGGGGAATCTCAAGAGACTGGGCGGCCGCCTTGGCGGACGCAATCGAGACAGCCAGGATGGCATTGGCTCCCAGCTTGCTCTTATCCTTTGTCCCATCCGCCTCAATCATAGCGCGGTCTACCGCGTAAATATCCGACGCGTCCAACCCCTGCAGGACATCATTGATGCAGGTATTGATATTCTCAACTGCCTTGGTCACTCCCTTGCCCAGATAGCGGTTCTTATCGCCGTCACGAAGTTCAAGCGCCTCGAACTCGCCGGTGGAAGCGCCGGAGGGAGCCGTGCCGCGGCCAACGGTTCCGTCTACAAGAGTCACCTCTGCCTCGACGGTCGGATTCCCTCTGGAGTCCAGAATCTCACGACCCACAACCTTCTCAATCTGAAGATACTCGTTCATTGCATTTTCCTCCATGCCGTTAGTCTTTACTTACAACTGCGATTCTATCACAGACAACCGCCTCCGTAAACCGAATTCGTCCCTCTTGCCGGGTTCTGCTCTTGTTCCTCTTACCAGGGTTCTGCTCCTGAAATCGAATCTGCTCATGCCGCAGGGTTTCGATCCCAAAAAGCCCTGTAAATCAGACTCTTCCTTACCATGAATCTCCCGCGTCAAATACCCAGCTTCTCAGCCTCTTCGTTGAGGAAGTTCACAACGGGATCAACCGGAAGATTATGCACCTTACAGGCCTCCTCCAGGGTCTCCATACGGGAAACGGAACAGGATGTACAGTGCATTCCCAGTCCCAGCAACACCTCACTCATATCCGGGCTGTCCGCCAGAATATCTCCCAGAAGCGTATCCTTGTCCCACATTGCCTCGTCACCTCCTTCCGGTCTGCGCTTGTCCTACGCCTATAAGCATAGTCTATTTCAGATTGCTTTCTGTTGTAATCACAACGTTTTTGTAGTAGTTATAGGTATATAGTTTAGAAAACAAACAATAACATAGGAGACAAGATCATGGTCAAATATGAAGAATATCTTCCTGTACTCAAAAAATCGAATCTCTTTCTGGGCGTATCCGAAAATGAGATTCACCATATGATGTCCTGCATGAATCCGCAGAAACGCTCCTATGAGAAGAACGAAACCATTCTCCGGGCAGGGGAACAAATCCATAGCTTTGGTCTGCTCCTGAGCGGAACCGCTCTCATTGAGAAGGAAGATTTCTGGGGCAATGTCGCCGTCATGTCCGCCCTCTCCTCCGGCTCCATGTTCGCCGAAGTCTATGCGGCTCTGTCCCAGATTCCGACCGATGTCACCGTCATCGCCACCTCTCACTGCGAAATCATGTTCTTCGATCTCTCCGCCTTCACAAGTCTCTGCGGGGAATCCTGCAGCTACCACAGCCGCATTATCCAGAATGTCATGACCTCGATTGCCCGGAGGACCCTTCAGCTGAATCAGAAAATCGACTGCATCTCTAAGAGAACCATTCGCGATAAGCTCATGGCCTACTTATCCTCTGAGAGCATGCGCCAGCACAACAACACTTTCGACATCCCCTATAACCGCCAGCAGCTGGCGGACTATCTCTTTGTCGATCGCTCCGCCCTCTCCAATGAAATCAGCAAACTGACCAGGGAGGGACTGATCCGAAGCCAGCGGAACCATTTTGAAATCCTCAGAGAAATCTGAGCCCCCTCAACTGGCGGCTGACGATGCCATTTGGCAGTCATTGACGCCATTCCCCATCAAAAGGCCTGATGCCGCACGATCTCGTACTCGTCATTGCTCTGATAGTAGGGACAAGATCTTGTGTTCCCCTGTAAAAAGCGCACCATATCATCCTCATCCAGGTTCAGATCACAGATATAGCACTCCTCTTCATCGTCCCAGAGATAATTATTGCAGAGTTCACACAGGTCCATTTTGCCTCCGCTCAGTGCAGAAACAGGCCCAGGAGGCCATAGCTGACAGCTGACATGATGACTGTCGCAATGGCGACCCCAACCAGTTCCGCAATGACAGCCTTCTTGATATCCATCTCCAGAAGCGCCGCAATCAATGATCCGGTCCAGGCGCCGGTGCCCGGCAGAGGAATTCCGACAAAGAGGGCAAGCCCCCAGAACTCCGCGCTGGAAACCTGGCCGGACTTTTTCATGGCCCTGGCCTCCAGCTTCTCGACCAGCCGTCCCATCCCCTTGAATTTCTTCATCCATAGGAAAATCCTTCGAATAAAGAGCAGGATAAAGGGAATCGGAATGATATTCCCGATAATACAGATCGGAATCGCTGTCAGGAGGGGAATCTTTAAGAGACTTGAGGCCAGCAGTCCCCCGCGCAGCTCCAGAAGGGGAACCATCGATATGATAAAGACAACCGCCTCTTTTGATATGTGCTGTCCCAGTGTCAATGTAAACCAGCTGACAAGCGCCTCCATAAAATTTTCCTCTTCTCTCATCTAAAAGACCGAATGTTCTCTAAGCGCGCATCCGAAGATCCTGATCATTAATCCGCAGATACCGATTCAGAATCAGTGATTCGTCAGGCAGCGATTAAGACCAGTAATCCGCCAGACAGCAATCCAAGATCAGCAATCCGAATTCAGTGATCCGCCAGATAGTGATCCAGGAAGCGGATCATGTCCTGCATCTGCTGATCCGTTCCAATGCTGATGCGCAGGTAGTTATCAATTTTTGGCAGCGCAAAGTGCCTGACCAGGATCCCGGCCTCCTTTAACGCGTGAAATATCTCTATGGCCGGCAGCCGTCCATGTCTGGCGAAAATAAAGTTTGTCCTGGAGTCAGGAAAGTAAAATCCCAGCCTCCGAAGCTCCTTTTTTGTCCATTCCCGGCTGGCAACGACCCTGGCCAGCTGCGCCTGAAAGTAGTCCTCATCCTCTATCGAAGCGGCTCCCAGCTCCTGCGTGATTCGGTCCATGGTATAGGAGTTGAAGGAATTTCTGACATCCCAGAGCGCGCAAATCAACTCGGGATTGCCCATGGCAAAGCCGATACGGCTTCCCGCCAGAGCCCGGGACTTGGAGAAGGTCTGCACCACGAGCAGGTTGTCGTAGCGATCAATCAGAGGCAGGAGGCTGACCGCGCCAAAATCCACATAGGCCTCGTCAATAATGACAACCGCGTTCGGATTTGCCCTGATGATCTGCTCTAGTTTCTCCTGGCCCGCGTCAATGCCGGTGGGAGCATTGGGGTTTGGAATGATAATGCCCCCATTCTCTCCCTCGTAGTCCTCAGAATGAATCTCGAAGTGATCATCCAGGGGGATTTTACGATAGGGAATATCAAATGTCTCTGCCCAGACATCATAGAAAGAATAGCTGATATCCGGGAAGAGAAGAGGGCGATTCGAATGGAAAAAAGTCATGAAGGACATAGCCAGAACATCGTCAGAGCCCACGCCGACAAAAACTTCTTCTCTTCTCAGGTCATATCTTCTGGCAATAGCATCCACCAGCAGTGTGGCCGAGGGATCCGGATACCGGTTCAATTCCTCCGCGTCATAGCCGCGCAGAATCCGCTCGACCGCCGGGGCCGGCGGATAGGGATTCTCATTGGTGTTCAGCTTGATCATATCCTTTAATTCGGGCTGTTCTCCCGGAATATAAGGCCTGACCCTGCGAATATTATCCTTCCACCCGTACATATATGCCCTCCCTTGAGAACTCTCCCAGCCAGGAGCGCGGGAACAGTACGATCCGCTGACTCTTTTACATCAGTCGCATCGGCTCCCAGCCAGGAGTGCGGGAACAGCCCCCGGCTCTTATTCGTGATCCGTATTGACCGCCTGTTCGTGCTCTTCGACCTTAGCCGCGTCTGCCAGGGCGGCCGCGTACTTGTTCTGCGCCTCTTTCAAGGCAGACAGGTTATATACATCCTTTTTTTGCGCCGCGGACAGGGCCTGATAGGCATCTGTCGCCGCCTTGGCTGCCGCTGGTCCGGAACCGGCCTTGCTGATCTTGTTGATTACCGCCTGAACTGCGCTGTCAGTGCAGGAAGTCTCTGTCCCGGGCAAATTATAGACGATAACCGGCATGCCGACAGAGACATTGGCGAATACGCTTCCAGCGACAGATGGGGGGAGATTGACGCAGCCGTGGGATCCGTTGGTCAGATAATTCTTGCCCCCATAATTGGACTTCCAGGGAGCGTCATGGAGTCCGATACCACCATCAAACGGCATCCAGTACTTCACCGGACTGGCATAGGAGGAACCGTCGTCATTTCTCCCGCGAAGCGTTCGGTTGGCCTCATGGCTCTTAACCCGAAAGATCCCCACATTGGTCTGATGATGGTTGACAGGCTTGCCTGTTGTCACCGCCGTATCCACTACCTTCCTGCCATCCTTGTAGACAAAAAGGTGCTGGGCAGTCAGATTAACCTCAACATAGCTGGACCCGATATCATCGCCGGCACCGCCTGCCGCCTTCTGAGAGAAGTTCAGATCGCGGGTCAGGTCCCTGCCGTCTGTCAGGTTTCCCTTGAGGGCATTGAACTCAGCTTCCTGGTCCACCTTCCTCCCATAGTCCCCGGAGGAAATATTGACGACCGCCCCATAGGAAGAACGAAAGCTGCGGTTCTTGCCAACCGTATCGTATTTACCTGCCAGTTCCCCGACATATGCCCTGATCGCCTCATCATGCACGACCATATTGGCATTCTCATCGATCCCGATCCACGAGATGATTTTCTCCTGCGGAACCGTCTCCTGGTCTCCTCCGATCTTCAGAGTGATCTTCATCTGGGCGATCTGATTCATTTTCCCGATGAGCTCTTTCAGTCTGCTGTCATCCGCTTTGAGCGTCGGCTGTACCGCATAGTCAGCCAGAGAGATTTCCTCCTGTAAATTGACAATCGCGTCCGCCAGGGCATCCTTGAACCGATCGGTGTCAATGTTATTGCCGTATACTTCCTCCTGAACAAGGTAAGATTTCTGCTGCTGATCATAGACCAGGTCGGCATTCTTCGTCTGCACCAGGTCTGTCCGGCTGACCTCCGGAAGAGCGTCAACCAGGGCATTTAACTTATCTCGATTGAGCTTCCAACCGCTTGTCTTTTGTTCCAGCTTATCCCCGAGAAGATACCTTGGCCAGAGAAAGGCCTGCTGGTTTGCCAGTAAACGGCTCATATCACCTGGCTGAAGGTTGCTGGACAGATCGACCATATCCGGCGTGATCACCTGTTCGGTGGCCCCGTCAGCAGTCTTAATGACCATGTGATAGGCCTTCTCTCTGTCTGCAAGAAGATCTGCCATCTGCTGCGCCGTCTTGCCGAAAGAATCGATCCCATTAACCCTGCTGTTGGGAACAAAATGACTTCTAAAGAAGATTCCGACTCCCAGATAAGCGGCTGCCAGAAGGCCCACACAGGAAGCGGCGATCAAAAGCTTCTTAGGACCCCGCTTCTTCTTCTGTTCTTCCTCCATACTCTGCTCCCTGTCTTTTTAAACAAAATCGGACTCATTATAGCACAATCCCTGATATCTATCTCCGGCTCAGTCAATTCGCCCTCAGACTGCATCTGTCAATCTGCCTGCACGCTTCATCATTCAATCCGCCCTCGCGCTGCATCTGTCAATCCGCCCTCGCGCTGTCTCTGATTTCTCTCAGCTCCTCACTTGTAAAATGATAGGCCCGGCCACAGAACTGGCATTTGACCTCAATCGTCTTTCCCTCATCGATCATCTCCCGCAGCTCCCTGTTGGACAGGGAAATCAGAGTCCGCTCTACCTTGTCTCTGCAGCAGTCACAGCGAAATGCGGCGGGCAGCGTCCCCATCATCTCAGGTTCAAGGCCAGCCAGAGCCTGATCCAGCATATCCTCCGGCCGTCTGCCCGAAGCAAGCATCTCTGTGACGTCCGGAATGCGTGACAGATTTTGCTCCAGAAGATCAATCACCGCATCCTCCGTATTGGGCATGAGCTGTAGAATAAAGCCCCCCGCCGCGAGGATATTCTCATCCCTTCCCACCAGAACGCCCAGGCCTGCCGCGGAGGGAACCTGCTCAGATGCCGCGAAATAATAGGTCAGGTCCTCAGCGATTTCTCCGGTCTGGATGTCGACCGTTCCGACATAAGGCTCCTTGAGTCCCAGGTCCTTGATGACGCGAAGGATTCCCCCTCCTACCGCGCTTCCCACATCCAGGTGGCCGTCGGTCCTGGCCGGCAGATAGACATCTGTGTTGCCGACAAAGCCCTTGGCGTGTCCCCTGGAATCCGCTGTCACGGTGATATTTCCCAGAGGGCCGTCAGCAAGGAATTGCAGAGTCAGCTCATCGTCCTCTCCCTTCATCATGGCCCCCATCATGAGAGCCGCGGACAGGCTTCTGCCCAGAGCCGCGCTTGCGATCGGACTTGTTTTATGTCTCTCATGCGCCGTCTGAACCAATTCCCTCGAGCGAATGGCAAAGGCCCGGATCTGATCCCCGGCCGCCGTTCCCCTGACAATGTAATCTTTCATTTCCATCTCCTGAACGATGCAGTGTCTTTTGATCCGGCCTTGGCAATCTCCCTGGCCACAAAGTAATAGCGCTGGGTCCGGTCTGAAATCTCCCCCATGGTCTCCGCGTCCAGAACCTTCTCAAAGGCCAGACCGGACTCCTTTATCAGGCAAATGACCCTGTCAACCGGATAGGTCCTGGTCACATGCTCCTCATGACGGCGAAAGTATGCCCTCTCTTCTCTCCCCTCTCCTGTGGCGTCTCTTTTCTCCTCAGTGCCCTGCTCTTTGCCTGATGACGATTCCACCGACGACTCCACTGCCAGTTCCCCCGCGTCCTCGCGGATGAACATCTCCAGATCATAGTGATTGATCCGACGGGTCTCGTCGAATTCATTTTGCCAGATGAAGGCCCCGATATCCCTGCAATCGGCAATCGTTCTCTCTCCCATCTTTCGATAGGCCGCTTCCGAGACAAGATCAAATATGAAAACCCCTCCCGGGTCCAGGTAGTTGTTGACCAGGCACAAAACCGTCAGCAGATCCTCCTCCGTCAACAGATAATTCATAGCGTCGCAGACAGCGTAAATCCCCGCCATCGTACCATAGAGCTCAAAGGACCGCATATCCTGACACAGGTAGAGGATCTGCGCGGAGTCCGTCTTCTCTTCCGAGTCGGCTGCCGATTCCCTGGATAAAAGGCGGCGTATCTGCTTCTCCTGGGCAATCTGCAGCATGTCCGTCGACCGGTCAATCCCGGTCATGTCATAGCCGCTGGCCGCCATTCGCTCGGTCATATTGCCGGTGCCGCAGCCGAGTTCAGCGACAAGACCGGATCGAATCCCATACTCCTTAAAAATAGACAGCAGATGATCTCTCCACCGATCATAGGGTACGTCATCCATAAAGCGGTCATATATTTCTGCAAAGCTCTCATAACAGGCCATGCGTCTTCTCCTCTTTTTCGGGTCTCGTCAAATATCTTAGCATTGATCTGTGTTATACTGAATGCGCGTTTGACTGTCCATCCCGGGGATGTATTTTCAGGGAATAGAGCCCCTTCTTGTCCCCGATTTTTCAACAAAACAGGTAATTTTCATGAAATACAGGTTCCGGAGCCCTTTCCGCTGGCTCAGAAAGCCCAATGTCCACGCGCCTATGACCGACACCGAGGGCGGCACCAATGTCTCCGAGCGCTTTCATCACTATATTTCCCGCTCCATCGCGGGCTTCTACAGACGACGCGTGCTTTCCCCCGCTATTTATCTGCTGATTCTGCTGGGGCTTTTCGCGCTGTCTCCGGCCCGCTCTATGCTCTATCCCATGCAGGTGGAAGGATCCTTTGATCTGGCGGAGCTCTACCAAAATCAAACTCACTACGTGCATCTCACCCTGTCCAATCTCTACTTCACCGGCTATACCCGTCAGATGTTCGGCCTGACAACCGGATACTACTACTATACGGTCATGGATCAGAAGAGCTATATTGTCCTTCTCCGGCCGGATACATCCTCCCAGGGCCTGCCCCAGATTGATCAGGTCGAAGTCTTCGCCAAAATTATCAAAAACCCCGCCTCCCTTGACCGGATCAAGGTTCATCTGACGGAAGATTTGGGAGAGCACGCCGGTCTGGCTGGCGCCCTCTCCCCCTATATGGTCTCTGAGGCCGATGCCCGCGGTATCCTGCACCGGCTCCTGCTGATTTTTATCTGGCTGACAGGCATTTACGCCGGCATCAGTCTCCTTTTAGACCTCCTGTACATCTTCTTTCCCAAGCTGTCCGCCCCCGTGCGTCGGCTGGGAGCCTACGGCGATCCATGGAAGCTGCTGGACCAGGCGGAAGAAGAACTCGCGACCATGCCCCAGCTGGCCACCGAGGATATTTTTATCACAGAGCATTTCTTTATCGAAACATCTGTCTACGGCGTCGCCATTGTCCCTATCTCAGAGATCAAATGGGTCTATAAGTACTCTACCCTACACCGGATTCTCTGGCACCACTTCAGCATCTCATACACCCTCTATATCATGACAACCCATCGGCAGGCAATTCACTGCCCCAAGAATGCCAAGTCTGATATTGACGGAGTGATCGATTACCTGTCTGAGGCCAACCATGACATCCTGGTCGGCTTCACGGAGCGCAATCGCCTGCGCATGCAGTGGTATCTGCGCAAGCTTCCTCTGAGCGATCTCATCCCCTTCCTGCGCAGCCGCCCCGGTCATCGTCAGAAGATAGAAGCGATCAAGAAGCGGGAAAAGATATCCAAAGAAGATGAGCAGAGCTGACTGAAGTCATCGACCGGCAAGATGAAGATGCAGCGCCTTACTGTTCCTGTGAGTTTATCTTGCTCCCGTGCTCTTGCATCCAATCCCACAGGTCCTCATAGACCTGCTCACGATCTGTCTCATTTAAGATCTCATGCCGGTCATTCTCATAGAGCTTCATCCGCAGATCACAAAAGCCGGCCGCCGCGTATTGCCCTCTGACACGCTCAACTCCCTTGCCTAAATCGCCCACCGGGTCCTCGGCTCCGGAGACCAAAAGGAGGGGCAGATCCCTGCGTATCTTTGCGAGATGCTCCGGCCGATTGTCATAATAGCAGGCCTCCATAAGCCCCCGATAAGCGCCCAGACTGAAGAGATAGGTGCACTTGGGATCGGCGTAGTACTTTTTCACAATCTCCTGGTCCTTGGTCAGCCAGGAATTTCCGGTATCCCTTCCGCTTAAGTCATAGCGCTGATAAGGCCCCGAGAAGCTAAGCTTTTGAACCAACGAGCTGCGATAGTTCCAGCCCCTAAAGGCGGCGATCAGCTTGAGAACAGCCAGGCCAAAGCGCAGAGAGGAATCCGGCAGAGAACCGGTTCCCATGACAATTGCCCCATCCAATCCATCCAAATCCCCTGCTTTCTTCCCCAGAAACATGCGGACCAAATAGCTCCCCATGGAATGTCCCAGAAGAAAGAAAGGCGAACCGGGCCATTTCTCCTTCCCCAACTGATAGTTTCGGAAGATATCCTCAACCATGATATCGGCCGGGTGCTCGGGCGACATGATCCCCCATTCCTCAGGCCCTCTCACAGACTCCCCATGGCCGATATGATCGTGGCCGAAGACGGCGATTCCCCGCTCATTTAACCAGAGGGCAAAGGGCTCGTATCGCTCGATATACTCCTGCATTCCGTGAACAATCTGCAGGACTCCTCTGACCTTCCCTGAGTCGGGAACCCAGCGCACTGCGTGAATTTCAGAGTGTCTGTCTTTGGATTCAAATGTATAGCTTTCTCTCATCTTTTCCTCCCCTTCGATTGCAGATCTTAGATCTGCTTCCTTAAATTCTAACAGCTTCCATAGCATCTCTAATATTATCTCTAACAGCCCCTTCTTTCCAGCTGACCCTTCACAGGGAAGACTGGCTGTACCGGAGTCCGTCAGTCGCTTTCCGGCTCGATTTCCCGGATCACAAGCTGCAGACTCTTTCTGCCGCGGTAGAAATTGATCTGTGGCTCATAGACCATGCGAACCGCAAGGTCCCTTCGAATTCCATGGCAGAATTCCTCCCAGGAGCCCTGTCCATAGGCCTCTTCCACCGCTGTCGCAAATGCCCTCGCGTCGCCGAAATAGACTCCTTCCACTTCTGATGACCCTTCTCGCAGAGAAAATTTCAGGAATTGTCCCTCCCTCCCCATGGTTCGAAGAGAGCGAACCAAAACATTTCGAACCGCAAAGAGGGGCTTTGGATTCCCGTTTCCGAAGGGCTCCAGCCGCTTTAACTCCTCTACTAACGGAATCGTGATGTAATGCAGGGGCATAGGGACATCAATGTGGATCTTCGGCAGCAGGTCATCCTCTGTCAGTGTGCAATTCGCGTTGAGCGCTCTGCGCAGGGAATCGATCTTGTCCCGCCGCAGACTGAGACCGGCCGCCATGGGATGCCCGCCGAATTGGACCATCAAATCCTTACATCGGCTCATCTCTTCGAACATGGAGTAGGGGGGAATGGACCGGCCGCTCCCCTTGACCAGACCCTCTGCGCTGGCGTCCGTCAGGACGAAGCAGGGACGCCAGAGACTCTCCTTCACCTTGCCGGCCACAAGCCCCGCGATGCTCTCATGCAGCTTGGGCAGGTAAATGACCAGAACCGGGTCTTTTGCGTAGCCCCCTTCTTTGATCTGGGCAAAGGCATCCTCCAGGCCCCTGGCTGTCATGGCCTTGCGAGTCTCGTTCAAGGCTGCCAGGTCCTCTGCCAAAACCCAAGCCTTTTCTGGCTCTTTCTCCTCTAAGAGCCGTGTACTCTTTTCTGCCGTTTCCAACCGCCCGGCGGCATTGAGACAGGGCCCCAGGATGAAGCCGATATGATAGGCGGACAGGTGGTCGGGATCAATCTCTCTGACGCGCATCAGGGCGGCCATCCCCGGATTGGAGGTCTTTCGCAGGCGCTCTAATCCCAGGGAGACGATAGTCCGGTTTTCATCCACCAGGGGCATGACATCGCCGACTGTCGCAAAGGCCGCGTTTTCCAGAAAATCCATGGCGAGAGTCACAGAGACGCCCCGCTTCTCATAGAGGACAAAGACCAGCTTCCAGGCCACGACCGCCCCGCAGATTTCCTTGAAGGGATAGGGGCAATCCGCCTGCTTAGGATTGACAATCGCGTCCGCCGGGGGCAGCCTGTCAAGTCTTTTCCCATCGACCATGGCAAAGGGAACCTCATGGTGATCCGTGACAATCACCATCATCCCCAGGTCTTTGGCACGAGCAATTGCCTCCTTTGCCGCAATGCCATTGTCACAGGTAATGATCAGAGAAGCGCCGGATTCGTGGGCATCTTCCACCAGATGTAAATTGAGCCCGTAGCCGTCCTCGATCCGCTTGGGCAGGACATAATCCACATCGGCCTGGCAGGTCAGAAGCGCCTGGTGGAGGATATAAGTCGACTGGATTCCGTCGATATCGTAGTCACCGATAATGCGGATCTTCTTTCCCGCATCGATGGCTTCAGACAGCAGGTCAGCTGCCCTGTCCACATCCTTGAGATCATGGGGATTTCGGATCTGATCCAGGGAGGGATGCAAATAGGCGTCAAAATCTTCTTCCGCGACGCCCCGGTTGACCATAACCCGGGCCGTCACCTGGTCAATTCCGTTGGCCCTGGCCAGAGCCTTAAAATCTGCCTTTTTATTGGTCAAAAGCCATTTGCTCATCTGTCTTTCCCTTGTGCTAATTTATTGTCATGAATAAGAAAAGCCGACCCACTGGCTCTCCCGGGTCGGCCTTATGTTTCATCCATTTCCTTATCCCAACATCTCAATGATTCTCAAGGCAAGGAAACAAATCACCAAAACACTTCTATTGTTGTGAATCAAAGGGTCAGAGAGGGAGCGACATAAGCTCTTGCCAGAAGTTCCTGATTCAGCTCATAGAGCCCCTTGGGATCGTGGCCGAAGAGACTGAACTTCTTGATCAGATCGTCAGCATTCTTCTCCTCTTCTCCCTGTTCCTTGACGAACCAGTCATAGAACTGCATGGTGCGATAATCATGCTTCTCGTGAGCCGCCCCATAGATCTGATTAATCCGACCTGTAATGTAACACTCATGTTCCATCGCATAGTGCAGAGGATCCTCAGGGCTTTTGTATTCCTTAACGGGCATCTCGATATTGCTGAAATGAATCTTCTCCCCATTGTTGAGCAGGTAGGTTCGCATGAGCATAGCGTGATCACGTTCCTCCTGCGCCTGCACCTGATACCAGTTGGCGAAACCGTCAAGCCCCTGATCTTCATAGTAGTTGGCGAAATCCAGATAGAGGTAGGCGGATACGAACTCCGCATTGATCTGATCGTTGATCATCTCTGCAATCTTTGCATCTAACATATATTGCCTCCTTATCAAAAACCAGTCCTGATTATAGTTGATTTCGAAAAAATATAGTAGTCCCTAGCTCATATCATCACTCTGACCCTGTCACTGCCGATCACGGCTTCCTGCCAGATCCCGGGCGCCGGTCAATATTCTCCAGTCAGCTCCTAATCGCCACTCTCCCTCGCTGATATCGGGATCTGTATCGTCCATGTCCGTCATCGGCCTCAGATAATGCAGATAAAAAAGACCTCTGCTCTTAAGCCAGAGAAGCAGTCACGATCGCCATATCATATACCTCCTGGGAATTGCATCCGCGGGAGAGATCGTTGATGGGCGCATTTAACCCGAGAAGAATGGGGCCGTAGGCATCGAAATTACCCATACGCTGGGCGATCTTATAGCCGAGATTTCCGGCATTGATGTCCGGGAAGATGAAAGTATTGCAGTGGCCTGCAATCTGGGAGTCGGGAGCCTTCTGGCGGGCTACTGTTGGAGAAACAGCCGCATCGAACTGCAGCTCCCCTTCAATGGGAAGGTCCGGATACTTGACCTTGGCCTTGGCCGTTGCGTTCTGCATCTTGGTGACTGATTCTCCCTTGCCAGATCCCTTGGTGGAGAAGCTTAAGAAGGCAACCTTGGGATCGACGCCGAAGCGCTCCGCGCACTTGGTGGCCTGCCCGCAGATCTCGACCAGCTGATCCTCTGTGGGAACCAGGTTGATCGCACAGTCAGCCATGCAGAGAACCTCATTTCCGCCGGTTGCGGAAGGGCGAACCAGAATAAAGCAGGAGGAGACAATGCTGTTGCCGGGGGCAGCCTTGATGATCTGCAGGGCAGGACGAACAGTGTCAGCCGTGGAATAGGTTGCGCCTCCCAGCAGGGAATCAGCATAGCCCATGCGAACCAGCATCGTCCCGAAATAGTTGGCCTGCTTTAAAGTCTTGACCGCCTGCTCTCTTGTGCCTGCCTTGGCGCCGCGCAGCTCCATAAAGAGATCCACCATCTCATCCATGCGGTCAAAGTTGTTGGGATCAATAATAGCGGCGCCATTGATATTATCCCCGTCCACCTCGGCAACGCGATGGATCTCCTCCGGATCCCCGACCAGAACCGGTTGCAGCCAGGTACCGGCCAGCAGTCTGGAAGCAGCCTGAAGGATGCGCTCATCGCTGCCCTCTGTAAATACGATCTTCTTTGGATTCGCCTTCAGGCGATCGATCATTGCACCAAATCCGTAACCCATACTGATTCCCTCCTATGTCTGATGTGGTTTCGGGTAAATGCCCGCCCCTGCATTTCTCACAGATCCTTATGTCATTTTAGAACCCTTTTTTCACCGGCACAATGGATCTATGTTCGAAAGTTGATACATATTTTTTTGTATTCAATTGTGTGCAATTTTCCGTTAATCTTTTGTCAGAGAAGGCTCCGGAAAAGACTTGATAGAGATTCCGTCCCTCGCAATCCATCTTCTTGTGATTTTCGATAATGAAATGCCCGCGGCGCGAGAATTCTTTCTCAGTCGTTGACATGCCCTCTTTGTATATTTTGAACACTGTGTTTGATATTTTTATCTTTTGACACGGTATCTGATGCTTTGACACAGATTTTTCGATAGATGAACCTGTACAAATCAAGCCCTATTCAAGATAATAGGAAACAGGCTCTGTTCAGATCATTAACATATAAGGGAGACTTTGCAATGACAAACCTGCGTAAACTGATTCTGGCCGCTCTTCTGGCTGCCCTGACGACTGCGACAACCATGGTGGTGCGTATCCCCACTCCCACCATGGGTTACATCCATCCCGGAGACGCCATGGTTCTGCTCTGCGGCCTCCTCCTCGGGCCGGTGACCGGCGGGCTGGCCGCCGGGATCGGAAGTGCCCTTTCTGACTTCTTTGCCGGTTACCTCACCTATGTGCCCGGCACATTTCTGATCAAGGCCCTGACCGCCCTGATCGCCGCGCACCTGTCAGTCTGGCTGACCTCTGTCAGCAGGCACGCGCAGGAATCAGCCCATCAGGGATCCGGCCTCATCAAGGCGCATCGAAAAAATGTCATCGGGGCTGTCATTTGCGGAGGCGTTATCGGAGAAACCTTTATGGTGTTCGGCTACTTTATCTATGAGATTCTTCTGATCGGTCTGGCCGCCGGCAGCGGATTTACCTCTACGGTCCTCTCCTCCGCCATTGTCTCTTCCGCCGCGGGCATCCCCTTTAATATCGTTCAGGGAATCACAGGCGTCACCCTTGCCGCCATCCTCTACCCCATTCTCTATCCGCTGACCCAAAGGCTGCTTCAGACTAACAGCTGAATTCCCGGTCCCCAGGTAAAAACACAGAACAGGAGGCATCCATGCTTGATCTTCCGAGAGACCCCGTCCTCTTGCTCAGTTTCGTCAACACTGAGCTCCGAGACCGCTATCCTTCCCTGACCAGACTCTGCGCGGCCCATATGACCAACACAAAAGAGATCATTCAAAAACTGGCTTCCATTGGCTATGAATACGATGAGGAGCAAAACCAGTTTATATGATTTGCTTTATATAATTTATATCATTTACGTCATCAACCGGTTTTCTCGTCAGCCCCGTCTGTCCCGGCATCAGCAGTTCTCTATCTGGTCTCAGATGCCTCGTCAATGGCCTTTCCGATATCGTGCCGCATGTACTTGTTGGCGAATGAGATCCAGTCCGTCGCCCGATAGGCATTGTCTCTGGCTTCCCTGAGACTGGCTCCCTTGGATGTGATCCCCAAAACGCGCCCGCCGTTGGTCACAACAGTCCCGTCTGCGGCCAGCCTGGTTCCAGCATGGAAGCAGAAATCTCTGACATTGTCGAAGTGCTCAAAGCCACTGATGGGAAATCCCTTCTCATAGGAGAGAGGGTATCCCTTTGACGCCAAAACGACACAGACAGCCGCGTTGTCCTCAAATTCCAGGTCCAGATCCTCAAGTTTCCCGTCAATGCAGGCTTCAAAGGCATCGATGATATCTGTCTTCATTCGGGGGAGGACAACCTGGGTCTCCGGATCCCCGAAACGAGTGTTGTACTCCACGACCTTAGGCCCGTCTGCCGTCAGCATGAGGCCGAAATAGAGCACTCCCTTGAACTCACGCCCCTCCGCCAGCATGGCGTCCAGCGTGGGCTGAAAGATATGCTTGTCACAGTAATCGCGGATCTCATCTGTGAAGAAGGGACTTGGAGAGAAGGTTCCCATACCGCCGGTGTTCAGGCCCGTATCACCATCGCCCACCCTCTTGTGATCCTGGGAAGACGTCATCAGCTTGTAGTGTCTGCCGTCACAGAAGGCCAGGGCGGAGACCTCCCGTCCAGTCATGAATTCCTCGATGACAAGCTCATTGCCCGCAGACCCGAACTTCTTGTCTGTCATGATTTCCTTTACCCCAGCTTTGGCCTCTTCAAAATCCTGACAGATCAGAACCCCCTTGCCCAGAGCCAGGCCGTCCGCCTTTAACACAATCGGATAGCTCTCATGCTCCAGGTAAGCGCAGGCGGCATCCGGATCAGTAAAGACCTCATAGGAAGCCGTGGGAATCGCGTACTTCTTCATCAGGTTCTTGGAAAATGCCTTGGATCCCTCGATGATCGCCGCGTTTTTTCGGGTCCCGAAGATGCGGATTCCCGCCTCCTCAAAGGCATCTACGATTCCGGCGCAGAGAGGATCATCCTGAGAGCAGACCGCCAGATCGATTGCCTTTTCCCTGGCGAAAGCGACCAGCTGATCGAATTCCATCACGCCGATATCGACCAGTTCCGCCATATCGCGCATCCCGGCATTGCCGGGCGCGACATAGATCTTGTCCACCCTGGGGCTTTTGTAGATTGCGTGGAGTATGGCGTGCTCTCTTCCGCCGGCGCCGATCAGTAATACCTTCATAAAAACTCTCCTTATCACATCATGCTAACCCGGGTGGGGCGTCAAAAATCCTATCAAAGATCAGAGATCCTATCGCAGCTCAGAGCTCTCAGCATAGTTCAGAGGGCAAAAATATCCAGCTTCTCATCAATAGTCACCCTTCGCCCCTTTACCCTGACCTTATCGTTGGCAATCAGGTCAATCGCCTTAGGCAGGATCTTCCACTCCGCTTCTTCCATCACGCGCAGCTGCAGGCTTTTGGCATCGTCATCAGCGTGAACCGCCACCGGCTTCTGCAGGATAATCGGCCCCGAATCCGTCCCCTCATCCACAAAATGCACGGTCGCCCCGGTCACCTGAACTCCCCTGTTAAGGGCCCCCTCATGGACCTTAAGTCCATAGTATCCGCTTCCGCAGAAGGAGGGGATCAGGGACGGGTGGATATTAATAATGCGATTGGGAAATGCCCTGACGATAGCCGCCGGGATCACAACCAAAAAACCTGCCAGGACAATTAAGTCCGGCTTAGCCAACTGTAATGTTTCAAGAAGGATCTGATTGTATTCCTCCTTATCCGGATGATCTGCGCGGGAGACACAGACCGCGGGGATTTTTGCCTGCCTGGCTCTCTTTAGGGCATACGCTCCCGGATTGTTGGACAGAACCTGCACAATCTCTGTATTGCTGATCTTGCCGGAAGTCACGGCGTCAATGATGGCCTGAAGATTCGTACCGCCACCGGAAACGCAGACAGCTACTCTTAACATAAGGTCACGCCCTTCTGCCCGTCTTCAATGTGACCGACCACATAGGGCCTGTCCCCTGCGGACCGGATGGCTTCCACAGCGGTATCCACATCTGCCGGATCAAGGACCAGCATCATGCCGATGCCCATGTTGTAGGTGTTATACATCATCTTCTCGTCAATATTTCCGGTCTTTGCCAGGAGTTTGAAGATGGCCGGAATCTCATAGGAGTTCTTCTCAATGACCGCTCTCTTTCCCTCAGGCAGCATGCGGGGAATGTTTTCATAGAAGCCGCCCCCCGTAATATGACTGCAGGCCTTGACGGTCACTCCGGCCTGACGAATGGCCTTGAGGGCATGTACATAGATGCGGGTTGGAGCCAGCAGGGCCTCCCCCAGAGTCGTTTTCAGCTCTTCATAATAGGTCTCCAGGGACTCCCGGCTCATCTCAAAGACCTTGCGTACCAGAGAGAAGCCGTTGGAGTGAACACCGCTGGAAGCCATCCCGATGATGACATCGCCGCCCCTGACATGTTCGCCGGTCACAATGTCCTTGCGGTCAACCACGCCGACAGAAAAACCGGCCAGATCGTACTCATCCTCAGGCATGAGACCGGGATGCTCCGCTGTCTCCCCCCCGATCAGGGCGCAGTCGGACTGGCGGCAGCCCTCGGCAACCCCCTTGACAATGGCTGCGATCTTCTCGGGATAGTTCTTGCCGCAGGCAATGTAGTCCAGGAAGAAAAGGGGCTCCCCGCCGGCGCAGGCGACATCATTGACGCACATGGCCACCGCGTCAATGCCAATCGTGTCATGCCTGTCCAAGAGGAAGGCCAGCTTGATCTTCGTGCCGACACCGTCGGTTCCGGACAAAAGCACCGGGTCTTCCATGTTCTTGCAGCCGGCCAGGGAAAAGGCCCCGGAAAATCCTCCCAGGCCGCCCAGGACCTCGGGGCGCATCGTCTCCTTCACATAGGTCTTCATCAGCTCCACCGACCTGTATCCGGCTTCAATATCAACTCCGGCGCTCTTATAATCCATAATCTCTCCTTTGGCATCGATCAAATTTTTTTCTCATCAATAATTCAAGCAGGATATCCCCGCTTCCATCTCATCTGTCAGCCGATAAAAACAGAAGGCACTTTTCGTAAGGCAATATTCCAAAAAGAATACACTTTTTTCCGGGCAATGTTTTCGGGAAAATCCGCGGCATAAACAGCATAATCATCAGTATGCCTTATAACCTGACTCCTGCAGCCTGCGATCCTTCTCGACGACCTGATTCTTCAAATCCTCCGCGTACTTCTTCAGGCGCGAAAGAAGCTGCGGGTCTGACGTGGCCAGAATCTTGGCCGCCAGAATCCCGGCATTGGCGCCGCCGTTGATGGCGACCGTGGCAACCGGAATGCCGGAGGGCATCTGCACGATGGAGTAGAGAGAATCCACCCCTCCCAGATCCGATGTCTTCATGGGAATGCCAATGACCGGCATGGGAAAGAGAGCCGCACACATGCCAGGCAGATGGGCCGCTTTGCCGGCGCCGGCAATGATAACCTTGCAGCCCCTTTCTTCAGCGCTCTTTGCGTAGTCGAAAAAGACATCCGGCTCTCTGTGCGCGGAGATAATCCGCATCTCATAGCTGATTCCAAGCTGGTCTAAAATATCGGCTGCCTTCGCCATAATCGGCATATCCGAGTCACTGCCCATCACGATTCCAACCTGCGCCATACTCTCTTCCTTCCCAGGGCAAATTGCCCTATCATCACTGATCGTGGCACATCTATTTTACTATATAAAGCGGGCAGCAATTGTTAGACTTTCTAATCGAACCAATAAGCTCGGCCCTATCCGATCTTCCAGCCGATTGCCTGCCGTCTGGAGTCGACGAAGCGCCGATAGATTCCTTCCTGTTCCATCAGTTCCTCATGCGTGCCCCGCTGAACAATCTTCCCCTTGTCAATGACAAAGATCTGATCCGCGTTTCGCACTGTCTTTAAGCGATGGGCGATCATCAGGATTGTTTTCTCCCTTGTCAGAGCCTGGATTGCCTCCATAAGGTCCTTCTCATTTTCGGGATCGACATTGGCCGTCGCCTCATCGAGAATGATAATCGGAGCGTCCTTCATGATTGCTCTGGCAATCGACAGACGCTGTTTCTCCCCTCCTGACAGGGAAGCCCCGTTTTCGCCGATGATCGTATCGTATCCATCCGGCAGCGCCATGATAAAGTCATGACAGCAGGCTTTTTTCGCGGCCGCAATGACGTCCTTTATCGGCGCGTCCGGCCGGCCAAAGCGAATATTATTCGCAACCGTATCATGGAAGAGGTAGACATTCTGAAAGACAAAGCTGAAATTATCCATCAGAGAATCCATGGAATAGTCTCTGACATCCTTTCCGTCGAGGGACACCCTTCCCCGATCCACATCCCAGAAACGGGCGATCAGGTGGCAGAGTGTTGTCTTGCCTCCGCCGGACGGTCCCACGAAAGCTGCCGTCGTTCTCTCCGGTACCTTAAGCGACACATGGTCGATGATTTTCTTTGTGTCATAGGAAAAATCGATCTCGGAGACTTCAATATCATCTGTCTTTGGCTCATATGCCTGACCCGATATATCCATAGGCTTTAGGGCCAGTACTTCCTTTCCCCGCTCCACGCACAGGTCAACGACTCTCAAAAGCGCGGAATAAGCTCCCATGGCCTCAAGGCCCGCAAAGACCTGGAAGGACATAATCATCATGATAAACACCTCCAAAAGCCCCATGCTTCCGCTGAGATAAAAGGAAATTGAGAAGAGGAGGATCGCGACGCCGGTCAGCTTTAATACCATGTTCTGCAAGGGAACATAGCGGTTACAGATCATCTCCATGTCTGTATTGATATCCCCGGCCATCCGAATGGTATCATCCAGTTTTTTCCTGGATTGACCGACCAGATTATAGGCCTTCACCTCCGCGATCCCCTGAACATACTCCAGGACACCCGAAATCACCCTGGTATCCGTCTCTACCTTGGTCACGGATACCCTGGCATTCGCTTTTCGCATGGCCCGATTGATCCCGGCGAATAGCCCGATGCCAATCAGGCAGATCAGTCCGATTCTCCAGTCATAGATAAGAATCAGAAGAACAATGATCGCCGAATTCAAAATCCCCTGTGTTGTTAACATCACAACCCTGGTCGCCACGTCGCCAAGCTGCTCCATAATATTGGTCGTAACCGTCGTAATCTCACCGAGGCTGTTCTGATTGAAATATCCCATGGGCAGATATCTCAAATGCTCCGCGATTTCGATTCTCTTCTCAGCGCATTCACAGTAACCTGCCCTGCACTGCAGCATTGTTGACCTGCCCCGGGCCAGAGACTCCACCAGTGAGGCGATCAGCAAAATCACAAAGCCGGCCAGAATCATATTTTTCGATATGGACCCGGACAAAAATCCGGCCAACACCAGATAGATTGCCGGGAACTTGGCCGCTTCACAGGCAGCGATAATGACTCCGATGCCAAGCGTCCTGTAAAACATACGGCGATTCTGCACTCTGCAAAATTCAAAAAATTTCTTTAGCGTAGAAATCATGCGATTGCACCCCCTTCTTCATCGGCATCCTTTGCGTAAACATGGGCCTCCCACATATTCCGATAGAGAGGACAGGAATCTAAAAGCTCTGTATGCCTGCCCCTGGCCTCGATATTTCCGTCCCGGATCACAACAATCTGGTCAGAATCGATCACCGTAGAGAGTCTGTGCGCAATCACAATGAGCGTCTTTCCCCTGGAGAGCTCGGAAACAGACCTCTGTATGACGGCTTCATTTTCCGGATCCGTATAGGCAGTCGCCTCATCGAGAATCAGAATCGGCGCGTTCTTCATCATCGCCCGCGCGATGGAAATCCTCTGTCGCTCCCCGCCGGACAGGTGCGCTCCGCTGCCTCCCACAATTGTGTCAAAGCCCTTCTCGAGGCCCATAATAAACTCGTAGCAGCCGCTCTTTTTCGCAATCTCTTCCACTTCCATATCCGTGGCGGATGGTCTGCCCATGCGAATATTTTCTCTCACAGAAGCGTCAAAAAGGAAGCTGTCCTGCGACACATAGGCAATCTGCGCGCTGTAATCCGCTATCGACATATCCCGTATATCCGCTCCGCCGACCAGGATACTCCCCTCTTTCACATCCCACATGGAGGCGATCAGCCTCGCCAGCGTTGACTTTCCGCTGCCGGAAGGACCTACCAGCGCCGTCACGCTCCCTGCCCCTATGTCCAGGTCGATGCCGTGGAGCACTTCCTTTTCACCGTATCCGAAACGAACGCCCCGCAGTTGAATGCCGTGGTTTTGGGGCAGATTCCTGCTGACTTGCGGCCGCTTGAGCTCGGGCAGTTCTAAGATCGCGTCGATTTCTCCGAAAATTGAGGTCGCCTTAGTGATGTCATCGTTATAGCTCATCACGGTAATGAGCGGCGCAATCAGCCCGCAGGATAAAACCACAATCATAATATAATTGGAGAGCGAAAGAGAGCCCTGCATCGTGAATATCGCGCCGATGGGAAGAACAGACAAAAGAGTCGCCGGTGTGATCACCATGCCCAGCGAGAAGGGAACAATGCAGGCCATCATCCAATCGATGAAGCTGTTGGCATTCTCCCTGGCGGCATCCGCGAAGCGCTGATAGGAGCTCTCCGCCTTGCCGAAGGCCTTGATAACCTCAATCCCCCCGATATATTCCACCGCAGTATCATTCAGCTTTTTGGTGGTCTCCTGTGTCTTCTGAAACCTCTTGTCGCTGTCCTTAAACATCCACGCCATCGCGATCGCCGCAATCGGAAGCGTAGCGAGCGAGAGCAGGGCCATCCTCCAATCTATGGTCAGGATGTAAATAAAGAGCATGAGCGGCGCGCAGAGATTCGCTGTAAACTCCGGCACGACATGCGCCAGTACCGGTTCCATGGAATCCGTTCGCTCACAGATAATATTCTTCAGTGTGCCGGAGGCCATCCCCTGAACGGTTCCCAGGGGCAGACGGGACAACTTGTCGACAAGGGCGATCCGAACATTCCCAATCAGTTTGAAGGTTGTCCTGTGCGAGATTTTCGTGGAGACCGTATGGAAGGTCACACGCAGAATCCAAAAAAGAGCCATTGCAAGCCCTTCCGTCAGATAAACCTTGAATTCCCTCTCCCCCTCAAGGAGCTTTTTTACCATATCTCCCATCAGAATATAGGGGACGATGGAACAGACCACCCCAATCACGGCAAAGACCACACTTTTTATGTAGCTGCTCCTGTAGTCACCCGCAAATTGAAAGATGTAGTCGAAAATCCCCTTTTGCTTTTTCTTTTCTGTATCCATAAGCTCTTTCTCCTTCCCGAAAAATCCCCTTCTGCTATCCGCCAATGTCATACAAGCGCCTTTTTTCGATCTTTGTCGAAACAGAGCGGTCGGCTCTTTTCTCTGCTTTCGCTATGTTAGACTCAACTAACCTTTTTAAGTATAGCATGAAACGACTCGCCTGTCCCCATTTTCGCTGACACGCTCAATGACAGATTGCAAAGGTAAGATCCTAGGGCCTTTCGCGCGCATTCTGCTGCTGTAACTGTCGAATACATGCGTACGGACATTCCACATGAGCATTCCATCGCTGTGAAAAAAGCCTCCGGGGACAATTCCCCGGAGGCTGAGCTCTTCTCTTCTTCTTTCATTTCATCTGACACTCAATCTGACAGAGGAAGATTCAGTTCCTCTGTCCCGGGCACCACAAATTTGCCATCCCGTATGATATCGCGTCTCCTTCCATCCGCTGAGATCACTTCAATGACCCCCAGCTCCTCGAAGGGAACCGTAATATCCGTATGACAGCCAAAATAGGCCCCGATCGGGTCCTCTTTCCTTCGCTTCGAGATGGAATTCTCCTTGGCAACAATCTCCTTGCCGTCGGGATTATAGACCCGATTATCCTCTTCATGAGAATAGCAGGTGTCACCCAGGGCAAAATGGGGGCCGGTCTTCTCCGCAATCAGGATGGGCAGCTTGGAGCCGATTCCATAATCCTTTGCCATGCGATAGGCTGTCGTATTGGTCCCGATCGCGAACTCTCCGATGGGCAGACTCTTGTGCTGATAGAGAATATTCTCCCTGATCAGCTGTCGCCCCTCCTCTTTGCTCTCAAAGTTGCCGCAGGAATAATCGACAAGCATCCCATCCCTGAAGGTCAGCCGCAGATCCTTGAACTCCATCCCGTCCAGATAGACATGCGAGACGTGAAGAATCCCATTTGTCCCCTCCAGGACAGGGGACGTGAAGACCTCCCCCACCGGAATGTTGACGTCAGCCACACAATTCTCGAACCTGGTCATGTGACTGGGATCCGCAGTCGGAAAAAGCTCTACTGTGATGTCCGTTTGGTTTCCCCCCTGACCCTGAACATGGACCCTCTCCCCCTGATCTAAGAGATCGATGATCTTCTGCTGCATCCTCTGATAGCTGTGATAGTCCAGGGTATTGATCTCCATGGTCCTGGCGAAAATCTCCTCGAACTGGTCTCCGATGGAGGGCAGGGGGAAGGCGATCATGGTGAAGCTTCTCTCCCTGCCGATGATGTAGCGGTTACTGATCTGCCCGGCCTGCGCGGCATAGCTGACATTTAACTCCTGCTGCCTTGTGCTGTAATGGTAATTGGCCTCGGAGTTGACAGGCTCAAAATCCTCCTGTCCGAAGACATCAATCACAGCGGGACCGCCCATGCCGCGGGCCAGCTTTTTATGTTTCTCAAAGGTATCCTGCATGACCTCCAGGCGACGCTGATTCAGCCCCGCGTCCAGATAATAGCCCAGGTCATTCTTGTGGTCGTAGTCAAACTGACGGTTCAAAGAGCAGGAAAAGACGCCCCGTTTCCCTTTGCCCCTCCCCTGCAGAGAGAGTATGCTCTCGCGGACTAAAACAGGAGCAAGACCCATCTTACAGAAATTACGAATCGCCTGGCGTACCATGCGTTCCATCCCGATCGGATATTCTATTTTGACTGCGGACTTGATCGAAATATCCTTGCCGGTCACCTGAAAGCCGATCCGGTAGCCCTCTGTATAGGTTGCCGCCATGCGGCGGACCTCCTCCTCAGAGAGGCGGTTGAGGTAAGCTGCCATGGCCAGCTCATTCTCCCCGATAGGACTTCCGTAAGAATAGAGATAGGACAGGTCGCTTAAATCAGACTCCATGACAATACGGGTCAGAAAATCGCGGCCCGGATCAATCAGGTTCATGACCGCGTCCCTGGTGAAGATCTCGCTGTAATCGCGGTAGAACCAGTAAATACTGTCTCTGACAGCCTTTTCCGCCGCCCCCTCGTCCTTTGCCATGGCCAGATCCCCGTGTATCATCACGAAGAGCTCCGCGTAAATGGTCAGCAGGTCCAGCCTTCCCTCATAAACCCAGGGAATCAGAGCCAGCAGATCCGCGGCAAAGGCAGACAAAATCCCGCCAAGTCCTGCTCCAAGCCGTCTGACCGCATAGTCGGGGCAGAGATAGGAGCTGCGATAGTGATCCTCATGCAGGGCAGCATAGATATCTTCCTGCCATTTTGCTCCCTCCTCCCGGGTCAGGCGGGGATATCCCACTCTCTCAATAAAATCCGCAGTGGCCGGGTCCTGCCCGACGTTCTCTCTTTTCTCCTCTAAAAAGGCCCTGTGCCGGTCGATCTTGAGGAAGAAACTGCCGATCTGCATCATATAATCGCAAAGGGCTTCTCTCACCTCAGGATTCGCCGCAATCCCGGCGATCCGCTCCATAGCCAGCTCGTAGCGCTCGCGAAAAATGATTCCCTTACCAGAATCCTCTTCTGTATGCTCTTTTCGTGTATCCTGATTCATATAACCTTCCCGCAGGCAGCGCTTCGTCATCGTCATCCGCCCTGCTTTCTATCGTCGCGCAAAATCGTTTTCTCTTCCTCTTTCACGGAGTCAGGATAAAATTCCCAGAATGTAGGTTCCCAACCAGAGAAAGCTGGCCACAAGGGGCAAGAGAAGGCCCGGCAGGCGGGAACTTCTGCTGTATGTCCCCAATCGGAACTCCCTGCCCCCATAATAGAGACAAATCAGTGAGAGAATCATAAAGAGCACCGCTGCTGCTCCCATGAGATTGGACGTATCGCCTCCTGAAACTGCCGCTTGATAGGCCATAAAGAGATAGGCGGCAATGGACAGGCTCGCCAGAACCGCCATGAGGATGGCCAGGTTGGATCGATTCTTTTTATGCATGCGCTGTCTGCGGCGCCGTCTTTCATCTCTCATCATTTATCTTTCTACCCACGACCTAATACCATGCGCGATCTCATAGCAGATCAGACCGACAATGACGCCCAGAGTATTCAGGATAATATCATCTACGTCGCAGGTCCCAAGGTCTGTGACAAGCTGGATGAATTCCACCAGGCAGGAGGTGAAAAATCCCGCCAGGATGACTCTTCCCCCCCTGGCCTTCCTTTGCATCAGCATAGGCAGGATGAGCCCGAAGGGGACAAAGGCCGCAATGTTTCCGGCCAGGTTGAGAATGACCAGCCAGACGCCGATCTTGCGCCAATAACGCAGATAGCGTCCGATCTCATGAAAGGGAATCAGGTTTTGCCCATTGATGCCGGGGTCACCGCGGCCAAAGCTCTCCGCGAAGAAGAGAAAATAGACCATGACGGCGACGTAGACGAGAAAGAGACACCATAAAATCCCTCTCTCCTTTTTGGATCTGCGTCTTGTGCTCAAGAGAAACTCCTTTCTCAAGCTCCTTTACCTATCCTGCCCTATGCGAAACTGCCGGAATTTCCCCCTTCTTCCTGTCAGGCCCCCTTACTGCGCGGCTCCATACTCCCTGTAATACGCGTCGATTGCCGCCTTGAGCTTATCATCAATGATGACCTTCCCTTTATAGGGCCGGTTATAAAGATGAGCGACGACCTCTTCCATCGTGACAATCGCGCAGGTTTTCATCTGATACTTCTCTCCGATCTCGATCAGCGCCGCCTTGTCTCCCTGCCCCCGCTCCATGCGGTCCACTGACACAACAAGACCTGCCACCTGAACATGTTCGGCCTGTGACTGAATCAGGGGATAGGTCTCCTTAATGGATGTCCCGGCAGTAGTCACATCCTCAATCATGACAACCCGATCATCCCTCTCGATGGGACTGCCTAAAAGGATGCCCTTATCCCCGTGATCCTTGATTTCCTTACGGTTAGAGCAGTAGCGAATATCCGCGCCATAGTTCTCTGAGAGCGCAATCGCTGCAGACACAGCCAGTGGAATTCCCTTATAGGCGGGCCCAAAGAGCAGGTCAAAGTCTGTACCGAAGTGATCTGTGATTGCCCTGGCATAGTACTCTCCCAGGCGCTTGAGCTGAGAGCCGGTGCGATAGAAACCGGTATTGACGAAGAAGGGGGTCTTTCTTCCGCTCTTCGTCACAAAGTCGCCGAACTTGAGGACCTGACAGTCAATCATAAACTCAATAAATTCCTGCTTGTATGTCTCCATATGGTCCTCCTGTCCTGACTCGGTGCTCTCTGCTTTCTTCGCCGTTTTCTGCTGTCTTTTGTTGTTTTCTGCTGTCTTTTGTTGTTTTCTGCTGCCTTTTGTTGTTTTCTGCTGCCTTCCGCCATTTTCTGCTGCCTTTTGCTATTCGCGCAAAACCGCAAAGAAAAGAATTCACACTTTGCAGATATCCATGATAAGTCTAAGATACCTTCTCGGCAAATATCATACTACATATACTCCTGCCACATATCCTCCTGCCAGATATCCTCCTATCCTCCTGCCTGGCGCACGGCTCCAATCAGCTCCCGGATGTCCTCGACTCCCTGGTCTTGCATATAGGTCTCAATCCCCTCTATGACATCCAGGGTAGCCCGGGGCCGATAGAAGTTGGCCGTCCCGATAGCGACAGCGGTCGCCCCGGCCAGGATCATCTCCAGAGCATCCTCAGCGCTTGCGATCCCTCCCATGCCGATAATGGGAATCTTCACTGCCTGCGCCGCCTCGTAGACCATGCGAACGGCAATGGGATGAATGGCCGGACCGGACATACCGCCGGTCTTGTTGGCCAGAGCAAAGGTTCGATGCCCTACATCGATCTTCATCCCTGTGATGGTATTAATCAGAGAGATGACATCTGCGCCTCCCGCCTCCGCCGCCCTTGCGACATCGGCAATGCTTGTGACGTTTGGCGTCAGCTTGATGATAATGGGCTGGGCAGCCCTCTTTTTAACACTTGAGGTAATGTACTCCACCATCGCCGGGTCCGTTCCAAAGGCCATACCTCCCTCCCGGACGTTGGGACAGGAAATATTAATTTCCAGGAGATCCACCCTCTTCTGATCGGCCAGGGTCTCTACCACGCGAAGATACTCCTCCTCTGTGTGCCCGCACACATTGACCACCACCCGGGTATCAAAGGCATCTAAAAAGGCCAGATCCCGTTGAATGAAGGTCTCTACCCCCGGATTCTGCAGGCCGATGGCATTGAGCATACCGGCGGGCACCTCCGCGATCCGGGGCGTGGGATTGCCCGGCCAGGGACGGTCAGCTACGCCCTTGGTGACCACAGCCCCCAGGCGGTTCAAATCGACAAACTGGCTGTATTCCATCCCGCTCCCAAAGGTTCCGGAGGCCTCCATAACAGGGTTCTTCAGGCAAATACCCGCTAAACTCACAGATGTATTCATGACAGATCCACCTTTTTTGCATCGAAGACAGGGCCATCAGCACAGACTCTGGCATTCTTCACCCTGGAGTGATCATCCGCATCGACTGTCCTACAGACACAGGCAAGGCAGGCCCCGATGCCACAGGCCATGCGCTCCTCCATCGAGATGAAGCAGAGCAGCTTATTTTGCTCGGCATAGGCCTTGACTGCCCGCAGCATGGGCTTGGGTCCGCAGGCGAAGACAGCGTCCCCTGTCACCCTCTGCTCTCTGATAGCGTCAATTACAGTTCCGTGCGTCCCGATACTGCCGTCATCGCTTGCGATGACAAGGCGGCCGGATGCCCGGCACTCCTCGGTTAAAAAGGTATCGTCGTCGCGATAGCCCATGACCAGGGTCGGCTCTACACGGACACGCTCTTTCGTCCCTATCAAAATCTGTTCCTCAGAAATGCTCTCGCCAGATCTGTTTGCGCTGTGCAGAGCCTCAGCCAGACCGACCATGGGGGGAATCCCGATGCCGCCGCCGATTAAGATAGGTCTCCTGCAATCCGGCAGTGTTCCCGCCTCCCTGGCAAATCCATTGCCCAGAGGCCCCAGGACACGAAGGCTCTCTCCCGCCTTAAGACGGGAGAATTCCTCGGTTCCCCTTCCGACCACCCGATAGACCAGGCGCAGGGTCCCGGCGTCCCGGTCTATCTGACAGATAGAAATGGGACGGGGCAGGAGTCTGGCCCCATCTCTCGAGTAGACAGAGACAAACTGGCCTGCGACAGCTTCCTCTGCAAACACCGTCTGAAGGAGCAGAGAAAAGACTCCCTCCGCCAGAGGTTCGTTTTTCAGCACGCGAGCCTGATCCATTTGCTTGCTCATCTTCCCAACGCTCCATTGATATCGGCCAACATGTCAAGAACAGCCTGTCTGGAGGCCTCCGCGAAATGCTCAGCCCCAAACCCTGCGTAATTATCCTTCTGATACGCGGCGATAATGCCGCGTGAGGAGTTGACAATCGCGCCCAATCCATCCCTGTCGAAGAAATGCGTCAGATCAGATCCCCTGCCGCCCTGGGCCCCATAGCCCGGCACAAGAATGTAGGTATGAGGCATGAGCTCCCTTAAACGCTCTCCCTGCCTGGGATAGGTGGCGCCGACAACTGCTCCCACGTCAGAGTATCCATCCTCTCTGGTCTCCTCCCCCCACTTCTCAACCATATAGGCGACAGATTCATAGAGAGGCTTCCCTGTCTCAGCCAGAATCTGATCCTGAAACTCCCCGGAGGAGGGGTTCGACGTCTTGACCAGGACGAAAATCCCCTTATCCTGCGCCTTGCAGACATTGACAAAGGGGCCGACCGCGTCTGTTCCCATATAGGGGTTGACTGTGGCGAAATCCTCTCCGAAAGGAGCATAGACCTTTTCTCCGACCGTAACCAGGCCCAGATGTCCATCCGCGTAGGCGGCGGAGGTAGACCCAATGTCCCCCCGCTTGATATCGCCAATCACAAGAAGCCCCTTGTCCCTGGCATAGGAAATGGTCTTATGGTAGACCGCCTCACCGGCCAGTCCCAGCCGCTCATACATGGCGGACTGGGGCTTTACCGCCGGAATCAGATCGCAGACAGCGTCAATGATCGCCCTGTTAAAGTCCCAGAAGGCATTTGCCGCCCCTTCCAGGGTCTGCCCGTACTGCTGATAATTTTTATCCAGCAGCTTCTGGGGAATCAATGCTATCTGGGGGTCAAGTCCCACGACAATGGGAGCATTCTTCTTCTGAATCTCTCTGATTAACCGCTTGATCATCTGTGTCTCCTCGTCTCTTTCAGTGATACCTGCAAATTGTCCTTCCGCCATCCTCTAACAAAATACATGACTGTCATTATGTCTTTGCCCTAGTCGTCTAAAATCCCATAGACTGCCAGAGGCACATAGGCTTTGATATGGATCCCATCTTCCTCATAGGACTCCTCTAAGACCTGGCCCCGCTCATGAATACAGGCGAGAAGCTGCATCTTCTGATAGCCCAAAACCCGCTCTACCAAGACCCGATCCTCTCTGAGAAAATCTGCCAGGGCCTGCCTGACCTCATGTAACCCCATTCCCGTCCGGGCCGAAATACACAGGGATTTGTCCGCCCGAAAATCATGCAAAGACAGGTCCTCTTCGAGCCGATCGCACTTGTTGAACAAGGTCAGGATCTTCTTATTTTTGACGCCGAGCTCATCCAGGGTCTGCCTGACCACATGCATGCGCTCTTCCATGTCCGGGTCAGACGCGTCCACCAGTTGAATGATATAATCCGCGTATTTCGCCTCCTCCAGGGTAGATCGAAAGGCATCAATCAGACCGTGGGGCAGCTTGCGAATAAAACCGACCGTATCTGTCAGCAGCATGGTCTCAGAGCCCCCCAGATCCACGATCCGCGTCGTCGTGTCCAGAGTGGCGAAGAGGATATCCTGAGCCAGAACTCCCGCTCCTGTCAGCGCGTTTAACAGGGTGGACTTGCCGGCATTCGTATAGCCCACAATGGCGGCGACAGGCATCTGCTGGCGCTTGCGATGCTCTCTGGTCAGTTGTCGGTGGGCCGCCGCCTCCTGCGACATGGCCTTCAGCCTTCCAATGCGGGACCTTATCCGTCTGCGATCTATTTCAAGCCTTGACTCGCCCGGTCCTCTCGTCCCGATTCCTCCTCCCAGCCGCGACATCGAAAGCCCCATGCCAGTCAAATGTGTGGCCCGGTAACGCAGCTGCGCCAATTCCACCTGGATTTTACCCTCCGCGCTCGCGGCATGAGACGCGAAGATGTCAAGGATTAAGATGGTCCGGTCCATGACCTTACAGTCCAGGGCCATAGCCAGATTACGCATCTGTGCCGGAGTCAGCTCATCGTCACAGATGATACCGTCGGCCCCTGTCATTTCCAGATAGCCGCGAATCTCCTCAATCTTACCTCTCCCCAGGTAAGAGGCTGTGTTGGGCGCATCCTGCTTTTGGGTGATCCTGCCGACCGACTGTCCGCCGGCCGTGTGAAGCAATTCCTCCAACTCATCCAGGAGGAGCTGTGTCTTGCTCTCGTCCTCAGTACAGACTGATACCAGAAGAAAGGACTCTGCCTGCTCTTTGATTCTCTGATTGTGCTCTAAAAGGGGCTGGTTCAATTTATTCTCTTCTTCCATATCCAGGTCAAACCGACTGTCTGTATCCAAAATCATGCTGTTCGCGAAATTTGCGCCAAATTCCCAATGAAGTCTATTCCTGTACGGGCATCCGGGCCAAGTTCTCAATGAAGTCTATTCCTGTACGGGTATTTGCGCCAAGTTCTCAATAAAGTCTATTCCTGTACGGGCTTTTGGGCGTACTCGATCAATTTCAATTCCCGGATCATCTGTCCGTCTGTCGGATAGAGCTTGAGATAGGCCTCAGCCCTGGTCTTCGCCTCATCGTATTGCCGCAAATGTTCCAGGCAGGCCACCTGGTCCGCAAGCAGCTTCCTCTTCTCCCCCTCCTTCAGGCCCTTGAGCTCCAGAGCCCTGTCTACATCCGACCTGGCATCCTCATAAGCCGCCCGATCCAGCTGAATGCCAACGATATTATGGTAGTCTTCTCCGGATAGCTTTTTCTGCCTGTATTCCTCCAGGGCAGTATCCGCCTCTTCTCTCTTCTGCTGCCGGTCAAGCAGGGCGATCAGGGGACGATAAGCCTCGTTCTTTCCGGCCCGGACGGCCGCCTGATAATCCGAGACCGCCGCGTCAGTCTGTCCAAGGTAATCCTTGGCTTTGGCCCCGTTCAAATAGTCCTCTCCCTCATGGTTAAGGACATACTGGAGCTGATCTTTGCCCTTTTCTTCCTGTCCATATTTCCTGTAAGACTCATAGATACAGATCCTGCGCGAGAGATCATTCGGGTCTATCTGAAGGGCCTGACCAAAATCAGTCTCCGCGGATCCTGCGTCCTGTTTCGACAGATAGACATTTCCCCGCAGAAAATAGGCATCCGCATTCTTAGCATCCGCCTTGATCAGCTCACTGTAAGTGGCTATGGCCCCGTCCTCATCGCCCGAATTGAACTGGGCGATCGCCTTATAGTAGTAGTTGTCCAGTCCGGATGAAGTCTTAGGATCAGAGCTTTTCTCAAGAGCCTGCTCGAAGAGATCCTGCGCCTTCCCGTAAGAACCCTGCGCCATAGCGCGAATTCCCTCTGTCCGATCCTCCTTTGCCTCCTGAGACTGGTTGGAGGAACAGGCTGTTACCACCATAAAAACGGCGAGTAAAAGCGCTGCTGACAGGATCCTCATTTTCTTCTTCTGCATCTTGTTAAACCTCTCCTGGAAATTTTATTCATTATAGCAAAAAGTTCCCCTCTCGAAAACGAGAGGATAGCTCTGCGGCGCAAAGGAAGCGTAAATGCCAGAACGCTCCTGCGACGCAAGGAAAGGCAAATGCCAGGACGCTCCTGCAGAGCAAGGAAGGGCAAAAGCCAGGACGCTCCTGCAGAGCAAGGAAGGGCAAAAGCCAGGACGCTTCTGCAGAGCAAGGAAGGGCAAATACCAGAAACGCTTATATGGCACAATAGCACCGCCTGGGCTATAATAGCTTCTACCACTTGGCCGCCTGCTGGAAGCTCACTTTCGGGCGGAGGGCCCTGTATTTCCGCAAGCATTTGCCTGCCTTAGATCACGGCGGGCTGTAAGGAGAAGAATATATGGACTGTGAAATCAGAGATATCAGCCTGGCAGCAGACGGAGCCCACAAAATTGACTGGGTCAAGAAAAACTGCCCCCTCCTCAGAGGTCTGGAGGAAGATTTTCGAAGAGAACAGCCCTTCGCCGGCATCCGCATCGCCCTCTCCGTCCACCTGGAGGCAAAGACGGCCTATCTGTGCAAAGTGCTTGCCGCAGGCGGAGCACAGATGTATGTGACCGGGTCCAACCCCCTCTCCACACAGGATGATGTCGCCGCGGCCCTGGCCCAATCCGGCCTCAATGTCTATGCCTGGTACAATTCCAGTCAGGAGGAGTACACCAGACACCTGCGGCGGGTTCTGTCCCACCACTGCAATATTATCATTGATGATGGCGGTGATCTGGTCGGCATGCTCCACAGCTCCATGCGAGAGGAACTCCCCTACGTCATCGGCGGCTGCGAGGAAACCACAACCGGCATCATCCGCCTGCGCGCCATGGCCGCTGCCCATCAGCTTGCCTTCCCCATGGTCATGGTCAATGACGCCGACTGCAAACACCTCTTTGACAATCGCTATGGAACCGGCCAGTCCGTCTGGGATGGGATCAACCGCACGACCAACCTGATTGTGGCAGGCAAAAACGCTGTGGTCGCCGGCTACGGCTGGTGCGGCAAGGGCGTCGCCATGCGCGCCAAGGCCCTGGGCGCCAAGGTCATCGTCACCGAGATTGATCCCATTAAAGCGATTGAGGCCCACATGGACGGCTTTGAGGTCATGCCCATGAATCAGGCCGCTCTCACAGGCGACTTCTTCATCACAGTTACCGGCTGCTCCCATGTCATCAACCTGGAGCATATGAAAAAGATGAAGAACGGAGCCATCCTCTGCAATGCCGGCCACTTTGATGTCGAGATTGATATGGCAGGTCTGCGGGCTGCCTCTCTCTCATCCATTGACCAGCGAAAGAATATCATCGGCTATGAAGTCCGTCCCGGAAGCTTCATCTATGTCCTGGGCGAGGGCCGTCTGGTCAACCTGGCCTGCGGAGACGGACATCCGGCGGAGATCATGGACATGTCATTTGCCGTACAGGCTATGTCCGCCCTCTATCTCGTACAACACAAGGATAGCCTGACGGACAAGCTGATTCCTGTTCCCCGGGAAGTGGACCAAAAGATCGCCCGCCGCAAGCTCGCTTCTCTGGGTCTTTCCATCGATGTCCTGACCCCGAACCAGGAAGAATACCTCCACTCGTCCGCAATTTGAACAAGTCCCCCGCCAACTCTCGACGACTTTAAACTCAACGGCTTAAAATAAGTCCCTTGCCGACTCTCGACGGCAAAGAAAGTTTCTCAAAATCATGCCTAAGGATTTAATCATTCAAATCATCATTCTGCCGGTTCTTTTGCTGGCTTCCGCCTTCTTCTCCTCCGCAGAGACAGCTCTGACCACCGTCAGCCGGATCAAGGTCAGAACGCTGGCCGATAACGGCAACCGCCGGGCTGAAACGGTCCTCAGGGTTACAGACCGTCAGAGCAAGATGCTCTCTGCCATTCTCATCGGCAATAATGTCGCCAATCTGTCCGCCTCCTCTCTGGCCACCATCATTGCCATCCGCCTTCTCGGAGATATGGGGGCCGGGATCGCGACAGGCGTTTTGACTCTCCTCATTCTCATCTTTGGAGAGATTGCTCCCAAGAGCATGGCCTCGATTAACAGTCTCTCTCTCTCCCTTTGCTTTGCCCCTCACATCTGGCGCCTGATGTGGATCCTGACACCGCTGATCTACATCGTCAATCTCATGGCAAACGCCATGATCCGCCTGATGGGGACGGATCCGCATCGGCGCAGAGAGAATCTGACAGAGGAGGAGCTTAGAACCATCGTCGACGTCAGCCAGGAAGCGGGCGTCATCGAGCACGAGGAGCGCAATTACATCCACAATCTCTTCGACTTCACAGACTCCAATGTCCGCGAGGTCATGATTCCGCGAATCGACGTGACCGTCGCCAATGTCAACTGGTCCTACGATAAGCTCATTTCCGTCTTTGCCGGCTGCATGTTCACCCGCCTGCCGGTCTACGATGAGAACAGTAATTCCATCGTCGGCATCATCAATATGAAAGACCTGCTCCTGGTCAAGGACAAGGCGCATTTCTCCCTGCGGGACTATCTGCGCAGCGCCTACTTCACCTTTGAGCTCAAGAATACCAGAGAGCTTTTCGAGGAGATGCGGCAGAACTCGATCGCCATGGCCATCGTCATGGACGAATACGGTGCGTTTGCCGGAATTATCAGCCTGGAAGATCTCCTGGAAGAATTGGTCGGCGAGATTCGAGACGAGTATGACTCCAATGAGGAGGACGATATTGTCCAGCTCAATGAGCGGGAATACCTTGTCGTCGGTTCCATGAATCTGGAAGACCTCATGTCCATCATTCCCTTAGGCTATGAGTCCGAGGACTACGACACCATCGGCGGCTATCTGACCGGTGAATTCGACCACTTCCCCAATCAGGGGGAAACCTATGTGGACAGCAATGGCGCCATCCTCAAGGTGGAGAAGGTCAGAAAGAACCGGATTACCAAGATTCTCATTCGCCTGCCTGAGCAGATCGCCAAAGAAGTCGACGAGGAGTCCCTCCCGGATTCTGATGAGGATGAGGAGCCCGGTATGCTGTCTACTCCCGCCTCCCAGAAGGTCAGCCAGGGTCCCTCTAAGCCGGCGCAAAAATAAGTTTCCCTGCGGCCGATACAAGAATATGTCTCTGCCCGATACAAAAATATGTCCCTGTTCCGCTTCGCATTCAGGAGGATTTTTGTTATCCTTATCAAAGATGACATCTTCTCTGAAAGGATGATATTCGCACTGCTGTATCCCTGAGATTGATAAAGGAGGAATTTACAATGGCACAGAATCCGATTGTCACGATCGAGATGGAGGACGGCTCCATCATGAAGGCGGAGCTCTATCCCCAGATCGCTCCCAACACGGTCAACAACTTCATCAGCCTGATCCAAAAGGGTTACTACGACGGCGTCATCTTCCACCGTGTCATCCCGGGCTTCATGATCCAGGGAGGCGACCCCCAGGGCACCGGTACCGGCGGCCCCGGCTACTGCATCCCCGGCGAATTCTCCCACAACGGTTTCGCCAACGACTTAAAGCACAGCAAGGGCGTTCTCTCCATGGCCCGCACCATGGTCCCTGACTCCGCAGGGAGCCAGTTCTTCATCATGCATGAGACCTCTCCCCATCTGGACGGTGACTATGCCGCTTTCGGCCAGGTGATAGAGGGACTCGATGTCATCGACGCCATCGCCAACGCAGACCGCGACTGGAATGACAAGCCGCTCTCGGAGCAGAAGATGAAGAGGGTCACTGTTGAGACCTTCGGCGTCGACTATCCCGAGCCTGAGAAATGCTAGGCTCCTCTCCTCTTCTATGACCAAAATATACGCCCCCGGGCACATCCCAAAAAACCCTGTCGACAAGAAAAGCAGCGTCGACAGGGCTTTTTATCTGCCCGGGTGCTTCTTCTCAGCACGCTTGCTAAAGGCATGGATCCGATCTGTAAGCATATGCTTCAGCAAAAGCAGGGGATGATACAGGAGCATCCGGGGACCGGAATAGCGCATTATCTCCCTGATTTTGTCTCGCATCTTCGGCTCATAGCAATGAACCTCACAGGCAGAGCAAAAGGTCTTGGTCTCCATGAAGGGGCAGCGCCGGCTTCGCGCCTGGGCGTAATCAAAAAGCTGCTGGCAGTCCGGGCAAAGCCCCTCTCTCCTCCCGTGCTTCTTATGGCAGTAGATCGCGATCATCTGTCCGATGACCTTTTTCTCCCGATCTCTTTTTTCGGCGATTTTCTGACTCTGATCTCCGCTCATTTCCCTCTCTTTCGCTCTCATGCAAAGCCCGCGTATCATTTTCCTGTGTGGGTCCCGCATCGCTGAATCAGGACTTTGAAATCTGAATCTCACCGGGATATTCGAATCCGAATCTCAATGTCTCCTCGCTCTGTTTGAACCCGGGTCTGCGCTCAGCTCAGTCGCCCGCTCTCAATGGAATATGACCGATCCGCGATAGCCAGGGTCGACTTGCGATGCGATACCAGAACAAGGGTCCGGCCACTGGCCTTGGCTTCCTCCTCTAAGGCCTTGAGAATCGCCCCCTCGTTGAGGCTGTCCAGGTTGCTGGTCGGCTCATCTAGGAGTAAGAGGGGAGCCCCGTGAAGAAATGCCCTCGCCAGACCGATGCGCTGCCTTTGGCCGCCGGAGAGATTGTCGCCGAGCTCCTCGATTTTGCTCTCATAACCCCTGGGCAGGGTCATGATAAAGTCGTGGATGCTGGCCTTTTGGGCCGCCTCCTCAACCTCCGCGTCGCTGGCGTCTACCCGTCCGATGCGGATATTCTCCCGCACACTTGTCGCAAAGAGGTCCGTGTCCTGGACCATGTATGACGCCAGTTTCCTCAAATGATCGGTTTCAATCTCTCCGATATCAAGTCCCGAGACTCTGACCGTCCCCTTCGGTGCCTGCCAGAAGCGCATGATCAGCTTGAGCAGGGTTGACTTGCCGCTCCCGCTTCGCCCGGTGACCGCGACGATCTCGCCGGGCGCAAAGTCCGCGGACAGATCATGCAGGATTTCCTCCTCGCCATAGGCAAAGGTCAAATGCCGGACAGAGGCGCCAGAGAAGTCCGGCCGAGCCCCCCTTGTCACATCCGGGGTCACAGGCTCTTCCTCCAGAAGGGACAGGACGCGCTCGCCGGAGGCCAGAGTGGAATCCATTGCTGCAGACAGATTGGCCAGGGCTAAAACCGGCCCAAAGGAAGCCGCCAGCATTACTGTTGCCATGACAGTGGAGGCAAAGTCGAGCCGCAGGCAGACAGCTGTCAGAATCATCAGAATGGGCCAGAGCATGACAAGTCCTGCGGACCAGGCGGAGACCGCGCCGGCATGATGGGCGATCTGCATCTGCAGATCATTGAGTTCCAGGGTCTTCTGCCGAATCTCCGCCTCCTTCTTCTCTCCCATTCCAAACTGCAGGACATCACGAATCCCCCGCAGGCTCTCGAGAAAGACATTGTTGAGGCTCCCCAGCTTGCTGCGCAGGTCCATGCCTCCTGACCGACCCATACGGCTGCTGGCGAGCGGAAGGAAGAGCCCCAGGCTCAGATAGGCCGCAAGGGCCAGAAGACCAAGCAGGGGGTGGAAGCCCCCGATCAGCAGGCTCATAATCAGACTCACAAGAAAGGCGATGCAGACGGGGGCAATGGTATGGGCATAGAAAACTTCAAGCAATTCAATATCTCCGGTGATCAGAGCAATCAAATCCCCTCGTCCTCTCCCCTCCAGCTTGGCCGGCGCCAGCTTGCGCAGGGCGGCAAAGACCTTGTCCCGAATCACAGCCAATAGCTTAAAGGCGATGTAATGGCCGCAGGTCTGCTCCCCATAGCGAAGGACGGCCCTGGCCAGGGCAATCACAAGCATAAGGGCGATCGTCGCCCCGAAGGAAATTTTCCAGGGACTCTCGCCGGTCAGCACCAGCAAAAGATGCGCCGCCAATACCGTGATAAAGATCGCGCAGAGATAGCCCAAAACGCCAAGGCTGATACAGGCCAGCATGACATGGGCCAGGGGGGACAGAAGGCGAATCAGGCCAGCCATGATTTTGATCCCGCTTCTTCTCATGCTCTGGCCTCCTCTCTCTGTCTCTTTGTCTTTTGCCCGAAGGTCTCCAGGCTCTCCTGCGCTCTGAAGAGCGCGGCATAGCCGGCGTCAGCTTCCATCAGTCGCGCGTGACTGCCCAGTTCCTTCAGATGGCCCGACTCCAGATAAGCGATGATATCAGAACCCACCACATTGGCCAGGCGATGAGAGATCAAAAGCACCGTGTGGCTGCCGTGCATGCCGTAAATGGCCTGCATGATCGCCTCCTCGCTCTCGGCATCGATGTTGCTGGTTGCCTCGTCAAAGATATAGACGGGGCTGTCCTTGAGCAGGGCCCTGGCCAAAGCCAGCCTCTGCCTCTGTCCTCCGGAGAGGTTCTCTCCCCGCTCTCTGAGCTGAAAGTCCAGGCCTCCCTGGCTCTCAATAAAGTCCCAGAGAGCGACCCGGCGCAGGGCGGCAATCATCTCGGCCTCCGAGGCATCTGCCTTTCCCTCGCGCAGGCTCTCGCGCACACTGCCCGCAAAGAGATAGGCCGCGGAGGGCACGACCGTCACAAGAGCACGCAGACTCTCTCGGCTGGCCCGCCGAAGATCCGTCTGCCCAAAGCGGATATCTCCCTCGTAGCCATCGCGAATTCCGGATAAGAGCGCCGCCAGAGTCGACTTGCCGCAGCCGGACGCGCCGACCAGAGAGACAAGGCTCCCCTTGGGAATCTCAAGACTAATATCAGACAGGGTTTCTTTCTGCCCGTCATAGGAGAAGGTCAGATGCCTGATAGAGATGCCCTCTCCCGCCAGCTCGCTTCCATCCTCCTTTTCCGGCAAATCCAAAAGACGGAAAATGCGCTCAGAAGCGGCGATTCCGTTCATGGCTGTGTGAAAGTAGCTGCCAAGAGCCCGCATGGCCAAAAAGAACTCGGCGGACAGCATGACCATGGCAATCGCCTGGCCGAAGTTGACCCGGCCGGCCCGGTAGGCCAGGGCCGTCAGAATGCAGCCGATCGCGCTGCCCCCGTAGGCCACGAAATCCATTATGGTGACGGAATTGAGCTGCATGGTCAGCACCTTCATGGTCACCTTGCGAAAGCGCTCTGACTCCGCGTTCATCTGCTCATGCCTCCTGGCATCTGCCCCGTAGACCTTGAGCGTTGTCAGGCCCTGCAGATTTTCCAGGAAACTGTCGCCAAGTTCCGCGTAAGCATCCCAGTAGCTGGACAGGAGCTTCTTGGCAAAGCGCTGCACCTTGGCGATCGCCAGAGGGATCAGGGGAACACAGAGAAAGAGAACCAGACCGGTCAGGGGTGACAGGGGCAAAAAGACAAGAAGCAGGGTCAGAGGGGCCAGCATGGCAAAAAAGAACTGGGGAATGTAGTTGCCGAAATAGGACTCCAGCTGCTCGACTCCCTCTCCCGCCAACTGCACCAGTTCCGCGGTCGGAAAAACATCCATATAGGATGGTCCCAGACGTCGTATTTTGGCGTAGATATCTGATCTCAGCTTAACCTTGACGCAGGAGGCCGCCCTCTGTCCCCGGTCCGCGATCCATCCGTTGAAAACAAAGCGCAGAAGGATGCAAAAGAGGGCAATCACAAGCAGAGTCGGCTCAATCGATGAGAGGCCGTTTCCTGTCCCCTTCTCCCGAATCAGCTGCAGCTGCCTTCCCAGGGCAAACCAGAGGACAATTCCGGCGACCAGACTCAACCAGTGACAGATCACCTTTTGTATCATGTATCTTCTGGCCTCGGGCACCAGGGCCAAGAGGCGCTTCTTGGGCATCATCTTTTATCAATCCTCCTGTATGATACTCTCGTTTGCTCTTTTCTCTTCATCCTGATCTGCCGGGCAGGTTCGGATCACCAGTCCAAAGGCAATCAGGTGAGCGACCCAGACCAGGCCCATAACAGAGGCTCCGATCAAGGCTCCCTTGGATCCTTTGATCAGGTAAGCTCGAATCATAAAGAATTCCGCAATTCCCATGATGAGGGTAACGCTTAAGATGATATGGCATTTGGCCGCCCTCGTCATACCCTCTCCCCTCTTAAGACTCGCTAGATGGCTCTGGTAGAGGCGACTGGATTGGAACCAGGCATTGAGTCGATCTGAACTCCTGGCGAAAAAGAAAGCTGCCAGGAGGAGAAATGGCGTCGTCGGTAAAATAGGCAGGGCAATGCCAATCGCTCCCAGGCCGACACAAAGGAGTCCCAGGAAGAGAAAAAGCCCCCGCAAGGGCCTTTTCCCCATGATCTTCTCGCTCTTTCGCTCTTGTCTCATATTTCTCTCAACTCTTCAGTAATTCTTCCTTGATTTTCCGTATTCCGTGATTTTTCGTATTCAGCGAGCTTTTCACATCCAGAGATCTTTTTCGTGCAGCTGGCAAAGCCCGTTTCCACGCGACAGAAAGTGCTCACTCATCCAATGCCTTCAGCACTTCTACGCCCTTGTCCAGGAAGTGATTCTGTATGGCAAAGACTCTCCCCTGGTCCACTGCCTCCGCATAGTCCGGATCAAGAGGGAGCTTGCCCAGAACGGGAATATGCAGCTCCTCTGCCACCTCGTCGACATGGGACGGACCAAAGAGACTGATATGCCTGCCGCAGTCAGGGCATTCCAGATAGGAGTAGTTCTCTACCAGACCAAGCACAGGGATCTCCATCATATTGGACATGTTATAGGCCTTTTTGACAATCATCTGCACCAGCTCCTGGGGCGAAGTGACAATCACAACGCCGTCGACAGGCAGGGACTGAAAGACCGTCAGGGGAACATCTCCCGTTCCCGGAGGCATATCCACGAACAGATAATCAATATCGCCCCAGTTGACCCCGGACCAGAACTCCTTGACCGTACCCGCGATGACGGGACCGCGCCAGACCACAGGCGTCTCCTCCTGGTCTAAGAGCAGGTTAACGGACATGATCTTGGTGGAATCCTCCGCCCTGACGGGGATCGTTCCATTATCATCCGCGTAAGCGGGCCCATGGACTCCATACATCTTGGGGATCGAGGGTCCTGTGATATCCGCGTCCAAAATCCCCACCTTGTACCCGGCCAGGTTCATCTGACAGGCGAGAGAAGCGGTGACAAATGATTTGCCGACGCCGCCCTTGCCTGAGATAACGCCGATCACATGCTTAATATGGGAATTGGGGTTGGCGTCCACATGAAAATCGGGCTTCTGGGGCTCCTTCTTATTCCTGGTAAAACGTTCCGTATCAAAATGAGGCTCTTGCATGTCTGCCATCGCTATCTCCTTTCCGCTCACTTAATAGATAGTAACATCATACAACATCTCTCCCACAAAATTGTTGCATGTCCAACTGTTTCTAATTCTGTACGAGGGGATCTCCTCCACAGGCCTCTTTTCCGGTAAAAATATTCCTGAAGCTCTCCGCGTAAGGAGCCCTCGCGATTCCATACTCTGTGACGATGCCTGCGATTAAGCTGTGGTCTGTCACATCAAATGCCGGATTATAGACCTTGATTCCCTCGGGCGCCATGCGCTCGGAATACCACATCTCAGTGACCTCCTCCGGCTTCCTCTCCTCTATGACAATGTCATCGCCGCTTGCCGTTCGCATATCAATCGTAGAAGTCGGCGCCACGACATACACAGGGATTTTGTATTGCCTGGCTACAGCCGCGAGAACAGAAGTTCCGATCTTATTGGCTGTATCGCCATTGGCCGCGACGCGATCACAGCCCACAAAAACAGCGTCTACCCAGCCTCTCTTCATGACAGAGGCCGACATGTTATCGCAGATCAGGGTCGTATCCACGCCTGCCGCCTGCAGCTCGAAAGCTGTCAGACGTGCCCCCTGCAGGAGGGGACGGGTCTCATCACAGAAGACCCGGTAGTGATTCCCCGCCTCCATACCCACATAGATGGGCGCTGTAGCTGTCCCATAGCGAACCGCCGCCAGCTTCCCTGCGTTGCAGTGGGTCAGAATTCCGTCCCCGTCCCGGATCAGGCTCATCCCGTATTCGCCCAGTCTGCGGCAGACTGCGATATCCTCCGCGTAGATCTTGAGCGCTTCCTCATGCAGGCAAAAAAGCCATCCTGCCCGATCATCCTCTCCCCCATTAAAGTGATAGATCTCCAGACATCGCTCCATCCTCTCAAGGGCCCAGGACAGGTTCACGGCCGTCGGTCTGGAGGAATTGAGATAATCGGATACCTTCTTTAACCTGGCCCAGAAGGCCTCATAATCCTCCTCTTTGATCTGCTCCGCGAGAACATAGAGTCCCAGAGCAGCGCAAACTCCGATGGCCGGCGCCCCTCGCACCTGCAGGAGGTAGATCGCCCTCCAGATCTCTTCTGCATTTTTCAGCTCCAGGAATTCAATTCGCCCCGGCAGCCTGGTCTGGTCAATAATAACAACTGCCTTCTTTTTCTCGTCCAGGCGGACGGTATCAACTTCCATGATGTTCATGATTCGCTTCTCTCTTGTACTCTGCTTTCGCTTCCTGTCGATTTGATACCCTTCTGATCAGCGCTTCTCCGCCAGCTTCCTTAACTTCGTCTTCAAATGTCCCTCTTCGAGTATGGTTTCCTGCTGATAGAAGCGATAGGCCATATCCTTATCGTCTAAAAGTCCCATGGCAAAGGGCATTTCCTCTGTGATGACAATACGGCGCTCGCCGTCCTTACTCTTATAGTGAGGAAATCGGCCAACCAGCCCCTCTTCTCTCAGAGAAATGTCGATGCACCTGCGCTCCTTCTGGGCCCAGGTCTCAATCCGGTTGGAAAAATGTCTGCTCGCGTAGGGCCTGGAAGCCAGTTCAATCTGACTCTGTAACTCCTGACAGAAGGCAAAGCCCCGATCCGAGGCCAGATAAGCGATCAGATATTCCCTGAGTTCTTTGCTCGGCAGCTTTTCAAAGGAAGACAGGAGCCATCCGAGGCGCTCATCTCTGGAGTCCGCTGCCAGCTTTTGCATTGCCCTGATTCCGCCCAAAGAGCTGACATGCCACTCAACCGGGTTTTCATGGACGGGAGAGAAATGCCTGAGCGGCCCAAACTCCGCCAATTCGACCAGTCCGGCCTCCCTCTCATTGATGGCCTCTCTGCCCAGATAGGTCATTTTCTCATGAATGATCCCCAGCTGATAGACCAGACGACGCAGGTGCTCTTGGCCACTGACCCAGTAGTGGCCCATCCGATGGTATTGGTAGTAGCTGCAGGACTCCCGGGCCTGCGCGATGGCAGTCTCCAGGTCAGTTCCTGCCCCCTCATCTGCCCCTTGCGTTTTCTGACCTCCTCCGAGAGAATCGGCAGGACATATGTCCGACCAGACCAGCAGGTCCTCCTTCAGCCGATCGGCATCTTCGCCGGTATATCGCGCCGGATCCATGTCAAGAATCAGATAGTCCTCGACCCCATCACTCATCATGTAGGGAATATAGTAGCGGTTGATCCGATTCGGATCCCGCACGGCTTCCAGGGCATCGACCTCAACTAATCTCCTCAGCTTCTCCCTTAGTTTTTCAGCGGTAATTGTCTGCATGAAACTCATTATAACAAAAGAAGTCCCCCGAAACGGAGGACTTCTCAAATTGGCTTATTACCCATCATCTTGACCTGAAGGTCAAGATGCAGCCCTTGCATCGGACCAAATTGGCTTATTGACGGTCATCTTGACCTGAAGGTCAAGATGCGGCCCTCGCATCGGGCTTAATTGGCTTATTGATGGTCAAGATGCCCGTTCGTGCTGATGCACTCACTTAGTCTGCCTTCTTGGCCTTTTCCGCCTTGATCGCCTCGGTTAACGCGGGAACAATCTTCTGATAGTCACCGACGATTCCGTAGCTTGCCACATCAAAGATGGGAGCGTCCGGATCCTTATTGATGGCGATGATCACATCCGACTCCTCCATACCGGCTACGTGCTGGATGGCTCCGGAGATACCGATGGCGAAGTAGAGATTGGGGCGAACGGTCTTGCCGGTCTGGCCTACCTGCAGGTCATGGGGCTGCCAACCGGAATCAACAACGGCGCGGGAGCAGGAAACCTCTCCGCCCAGGGCCTTTGCCAGATCCTCAAGAATCTTGAAGTTCTCGGGAGAGCCGACGCCGCGGCCACCGGACACAAGGATCTTGGCCTGCTGGATATCGACCGTCTGCGCGGCGCTCTTTACGATGTCAAGAATCTCAACGAAGCGGTCGTTCTCCTCAATATGCGCGTCGAAAGGAATGACCTCCGCCCTGCGCCCGGCCTCAGGAGCGATCTTCTGCATAACGCCGGGACGAACGGTTGCCATCTGCGGACGGTTGTCCGGACAGGCGATGGTAGCAATCGTATTGCCGCCGAAGGCGGGACGGGTCATGAGGAGCTGATTGTGCTTCTGCTCACCATTTGCGGGAGGATTGATGGGAAAATCACCAATCTCAAGAGAAGTACAGTCCGCGGTCAGTCCGGTCGCAACACGAGCGGAAACGGTAGGACCAAGGTCACGGCCAATCGCAGTCGCTCCAACCAGGAAGATCTCCGGCTTAAATTCTTTAATCACTGCCGCGAGGGCCTGCGCGTAGGGCTCTGTGCGATAGGTCTCAAGCTTGGGATCATCGACAAGAATTACCTTGTCAGCCCCGTACTCGCCCAGTTTATCCGTCAGATCTCCCACATGAGATCCAAGCAAAACTGCGGTGACTTCCTCGTTCAAATCTGCCGCCAGCTTCCTGGCCTCGCCCAGAAGCTCCAGAGAAATATTTGAAATCTTGTTGTCGACCTGCTGAGCGTAGATATATACGCCCTTGTAGGCCTCAATGTTAGCTGTCTTACCCATTTATTTCACCACTTTCTTTGCTTAGATAATGTGCTTTGTTACCAGCTTATCCATGACATAGTCAACGGAAGCGCTGGGATCCAGCTCAACCTTCTCGCCGGCGCCCTTGCGAACCTTGTCGGAAGCGCGGGCGATCTTGGTGGGAGAACCCGCGAGACCGATATTGGAATCATCCAGATCCTTCAGGTCAGCTCTGCCCCAAGTGGTAATCTCAGCGTCAACAGCGTCCCAGATCCCCGCGGGGGTCATATAGCGGGGCTCATTGAGCTCTGAGAGAGCGGTGATGAGAACGGGCATCTTAGCCTTAACCATGTGGTAGCGATCCTCATACTGGCGCTTGACAACAATGGAATCTCCCTCGACCTTCACCTCCTCAGCATAGCTGATCACGGGAAGACCAAGATGCTCGGCAATCTGAGGGCCAACCTGGGCGGTATCTCCATCGATGGCCTGACGACCGGCGAAGATGATATCATAATCCAGATTGCGAAGGGCAGCCGCCAGGGTGGAAGAAGTCGCCCAGGTATCAGCACCGCCCAGGCAGCGATCCGTCACTAAGACAGCCTTGTCAGCGCCCATGGCCAGGGCCTCGCGAAGAGCGTCCGCCGCCTTGGGAAGGCCCATGGTCAGCACGGTAACCTCAGCGCCAAACTGATCCTTCAGGCGAAGGGCAGCCTCCAGGCCAGCCTTGTCATCCGGATTCATAATGGTCATCATGGCCGCTCTGTTCAAGGTTCCATCGGGATTGAATACGACGCCGCCCTTGGTATCCGGAACCTGCTTAATACATACAACGATTTTCATGTATCTACACTCCTATCTCAATTCTGCAAATGTTCCGCTTATCCGAGCATGCCGGCAGAAATAACCATCCTCTGCACCTCAGACGTACCCTCATAGATCTCGGTGATCTTGGCGTCGCGCATCATGCGCTCGACCTCGTACTCTCTGGTGTAACCGTAACCGCCGTGCAGCTGAACAGCCTTGGTGGTGACATCCATGGCAGCCTCAGCGGCGAAGAGCTTGGCCTCGGCAGCCTCTTCGGAGAATCTTGACTTCTCAGCCTTGGCACAGGCAGCGCGGTATACCAGATACTTGGCGGCATCCATGCGCGTCTTCATATCAGCCAGCTGGAACTGGGTGTTCTGGAAAGCGCCGATGGGACGGCCGAACTGCTTTCTCTCCATAACGAAGGCAACGGTGCGGTCAATCGCTCCCTCACCTAAGCCCAGTGCCTGGGCAGCGATACCAATACGGCCGCCGTCTAATGTGTGCATTGCCTCCTGAAAGCCCTTGCCGCGTCTGCCCAGCAGGTTCTCCTTGGGAATCTTGCAGTCCTGGAAGATCAGCTCGTAGGTGGCGGAGCCGCGGATTCCCATCTTCTTCTCCTTGGTGCCGAAGGTGAAGCCGGGCGTTCCCTTCTCTACAATGAATGCGGAGAAGAGCTTCTTGGAGCGGCCGCGCTTATCCTCAACCATGTCGGTAACAGCGATGATGATGTAAATGTCAGCTTCCTTACCATTGGTGATGAAGCACTTGGAGCCATTTAAGACCCAGCCGTCCTCAACTTCAACCGCCTTGGTCTGGGCTCCCTGGGCATCCGTACCTGCGCCGGGCTCGGTCAAAGCGAAAGCGCCCAGCTTCTCCCCCTTAGCCAGGGGAACCAGAAACTTCTGCTTCTGCTCCTCGGTCCCGTAGTTTAAGATGGGGTCGCAGCAGAGGGAGGAATGAGCAGACAGGGCAACAGCGGTGGTGCCGCAGACCTTGGCCAATTCCTCAATTGCCATGACATAGGTCAGGGGATCGCAGCCCTGTCCACCGTACTCTCTGGGAACAGCGATTCCAAGAAAGCCGGCCTTGGCCATCTTCTCAATGGTCTCACGGGGGAAACGCTCCTCTTCGTCCACATCCTTGGCCAGAGGCTTTACCTCGTTCTCGGCGAAGTTCTTAAAGAGCTCGCGGGCCATCTCATGTTTCTTATCTAAAGTGAAATCCATGGATAATCTCCTTCATCCTTTATCTTACTTGCTGTAATCGTAGAAACCGATTCCGGTCTTTCTTCCCAGCTTGCCGGCGCGTACCATCTTGCGGAGCAGAACATGTGCCCGGTACTTGGAGTCATGGGTTTCATTGTAGAGAACATCCATGATTGCCAGGCAGACATCCAGACCAATCAGATCGCCCAGAGCCAAAGGACCCATGGGATGGTTGGCGCCCAGCTGCATGGCGGTATCAATATCCTCAACAGAAGCGACTCCGTCCGCATAAATGCCGACCGCCTCGTTGATCATGGGGATTAAGATACGGTTGACAACGAAGCCCGGAGCCTCATTGACCTGAACCGGAGTCTTGCCGATCCTCTTGGCTACGTCAACAGTGAAGTTGCGAAGCTCATCCGGCGTATTGCCGCCCTGGATTACCTCAATCAGCTTCATAACAGGAGCCGGATTGAAGAAATGCATCCCGATAACAGGACGGTCCAATCCCTGTCCGATCTCGGTAATGGACAGAGAAGAAGTGTTGGTGGCAAACTTGCAGGAAGCGGGGACAATCTCCTGCAGCTCCTTAAAGGTCTGGCGCTTGATCTCCATGTTCTCAATGGCAGCCTCAATGATCAGATCCGCGTCCGTGCAGATATCCTTGGTGCCGGTCGTGATCTTAGCCAGGATCGCGTCTGCCGCCGCCTGGTCCATCTTGCCCTTGGCGACTCTCTTAGACAGGCCCTTCTCAATCTTCGCCTTGCCATTGGCGGCGAATTCATTATTGATATCCGTCAGATACACTTCGAATCCATCAGTCTGTGCAAATGCCTGCGCAATACCACTTCCCATGGTACCGGCACCAATAACGCCTATTTTCATTTGTCATCCTCCTGAGATAAATCTCAATCTGAAACATCAGTGACTGCGAAATGCCAAGACGAATCGCACTCTATGCCATAGCTGAATTCAAATACATCCGCGGCATATCATCTGTGTCTTTCATTTTCACAGCCACAAGTTATCTTTTTTACTGGTCAAGAAACAAGGAGCCGAAAGGACTCATCGCCTCTGCCCTCCCGGCAGAAATTCAGCTCAGGCCTCGTACTTCTTGACGATGGCAGCGCAGCCCATGCCTCCGCCGATGCAAAGGGTTGCCAGTCCGGTCTTGGCATTGGCGTCATGATTCATCTCGTGGAGCAGGGTGACCAGAATTCTGGCGCCGGAAGCCCCTACGGGATGGCCAAGGGCAATCGCACCGCCGTTGGGGTTCACCTTGGACATGTCAAATCCAAGATCCCTTGCGACTGCAACCGACTGGGCGGCAAAGGCCTCATTGGCCTCGATCATATCCATCTGGTCAACCGTCATGCCGGTTCTCTTCATGACATTCTTAACCGCTGCGACAGGTCCGACACCCATGATGGTCGGATCAACGCCGCCCATAGCGCCGCCGATATACTCTGCCAGAATGTTCTTGACGCCGAGCTCCTTAGCCTTGTCCTCACTCATAACCACGATTGCCGCAGCACCGTCGTTGATGCCGGAGGCATTTCCTGCCGTCACAAGACCGCCCTCCTTGCCGGAGCAGCAGCGAAGCTTGGACAGACTCTCTGCGGTTGTGCCGGGACGGGGTCCTTCATCGGTATCGATCACATAATCGCCCTTCTTGCGGTCATGAAGGGTCACAGGAACAATCTCATCCTTGAATGCGCCGTTGGCCATAGCCTTCTCAGCCTTCTGCTGGGACTCGGCCGCAAAGGCGTCCAGCTCCTCGCGGGTCAGGCCCCACTGCTCAGCGACATTCTCAGCGGTAATCATCATGTGATAATGGTTGAAGGCGTCGGTCAAAGCGTCATTGACCATCGTGTCCACCAGAGTTCCATTGTTCATGCGATAGCCGAAGCGGGCATTGGGCAGGGCATAGGGGGCCATAGACATATTCTCCATACCTCCGGCAACAACAATATCAGCCTCACCTGCCTTGATCATGTTGGCAGCCTCGACAACGCACTTAAGACCGGAACCGCATACAACATTCATCGTCAGAGCGGGAACCTCCACGGGGATACCTGCCTTGATGGAAGCCTGACGGGCCACATTCTGTCCCAGGCCGGCCTGAATAACGCATCCCATCTTCACTTCGTCAACCATTTTGGGATCAACGCCAGCTCTCTTTAAAGCCTCTTTGATGACGATGGCTCCCAGATCCACTGCCGAGGTCTTGGCAAAAGCCCCCCCCATCTTGCCGATCGCTGTACGACAAGCACCTGCTAATACAACTTTCTTTGCCATAGTTTTCTCCTTACCTGCATGGGTTTCCAGTCTGCGAGAGCATTCTCCGGGAAGCATTTGGACTTCGTGAGATCCAATGTCCGCCTTGTTATTTTTTTAACAAGAAGGGTTAAAAAAAATAGAAAGTCCTCGCTTACTGTTTGAGGATAACACAAGAAAAATACCCAAACAAGGGGCAATTCCTCTGGCATAAATTATGACAGGTCAGCTGTCTCCCAAAAATAATTGGAAGACGACTGGCCTGTCAAAACACTTCTTCTTAAAAACACATTTGTATCAGAAACTTCACAAAAGTACATCCGCTTCAGGAGTTCTGGACAATACGGCCAAAGAAGACCGTCTTTCCCATGATGACAGATCCGACCGGTTTTGAATTTGACACCGCCCAGAAGAAGCAGAGATTGGTGTTTCTCTTCCCGTTCAAGACATCCAGGGCCGCCTGCCGACAGGTCTGGTACGTTCTTGATGTTCTCAAGAGCAAATCTCTCCGATCGTAAAAATACTGGAACATAACCTGGTCGTTCCACCTCCCCTTCATCCGGATCCAGGTCGGTTCAAACTGTCCGGAAGCGAAAATAACACTGTGGATAGAATTGGGGAAGTAGCTGCTGCGAACGCGGTTGAGAACCACTGAGCCGACGCCCAGCTGAACCTGATAGCCCTCTCCCCCGGCTTCACAGAAAATAATATTGGTCAGCTCATCTAAGTCCTGCTGCGAATAGCCCATCGCTTTTACCCAGTATTCCGTTCCCGCCTGTCCCTGGGCATGCGTTGTCTTCCAATCGGTTTTGCCGGAAGAACCTCCCTGATCTGAAGTTTTGCCGCTGCCCGACCCGGAATCCGTATCCTTTTTTCCTCCGGTCTGGCCCTTCTCCTGCTTTTGACCTTCCTTAGCAGCATCGGCCTCTGCCTGACGCGCAATCCGCTCGGCCTCAGCCAGTTTTCTCGCCTCGTTTCTCTTCTGCTCTGCCAAAAGGGCCTCCTGCATATCGGAAACCGCCTTGTTGGCGTCCTCCAATTCCTTCTGTGCCCCGGACAGATCTGCGTACTTTGCCTTGAGGTCATCGGACGCATTGGTAAGCAGTCCGTTTAATTCGTCACGCTGGCTGGATAATCTCGTCTGATTCTCCTGCAGAGCGTCCTGCTGCCCTGAGAGATCCGCCGACTTGGCGTCGATCTCCCTCTGAAGGTTCTCCAGTTCCCCAATCATCCTCTGCTCATACTTAGTCAGCTGGGCCGTGTAATTGAATTTGGCCAGAAAATCCGCGAAATTCTCGGAACTAAAGAGGATACTGATCAGCTCGTTGGTATCTCCAAGCTCATACATATAGCGGATCCGCAGCTTCATAGCTGCAAGCCGCTCAGATTTCTGCGCCTGCGCCTGTCCCAGTTCCTCCTGCAGATTGCTGATCTTCTGATTGTTATCATCGATCGTCTGCTGCGTCGAATGCATCTTTTCTGCCAGCGAGGACAGCTGTCCCTCCAGCCCCTGCTTGGTTTCGACCGCCTGATTTGCCTGGGACCTGGCGTCATTTACCTTGTCCTGGGCCTTTTTCTTCTCCTGCTTCAGGTCTTCCAGAGAATTCTCGGCATGAACCTGTATCCTGACAAGGGGAGCTGAGCTAACCGCAAGTCCGACTGCCAGAAGCATTGCCAGCGTTCTTGTTTTCCAATTGCTGTAAATCATAATCCCTCTCCTGTCATCTGATCCGATCATCAGACATTATACCCTATGCGAATGGGAAATGCTCTCACAGGCCACCGCTCCGCCCCTGACCACATGCAGTCTGCCGCGAAACTTGCTCTTTAAAAGGGCGATCAGCTCATTGTTGCTCTTCTCGGTCAACAGGCATTCCAAAATCAGCGAATCCTCGCCGATATCGTTGATGTCCACCTTGAAGACGCGGGCAATCTGAAAAGCCGACTGCATATCCTGAGGGCTGAGTTTGATCAGGGTCACATACATGATTTCCTTCATGTGAAGGGGCACATGGGTCAGATCCATGACCTTAATGACCTCAACCATGCTGTTAAACTGCTTCTTGATCTGCTCAAAAGTCACATCGTCAGCCAACACGGAGATGGTCATGCGGGACACATCCTCGTGCTCTGTCGTTCCGACCGTCAGACTCTGCATGTTATAGGACTTGCCCGCCAGAAGTCCCGACACCTTGGCCAGGACCCCGACCTGGTTCTCGACCAGGAGGGCAATCCAGCGCATCTTCATATCTCTTGTCATCTTGTCTCCTCACTTCAGGATCATGTCGGTCATGGGACGCCCCCCCTTGACCATGGGCAGGGCGTTGTACTCTCTGGCGATCACAAATTCAATGACCATAGGCTTCCCATCCTCCTGCGTCTGCCTTGCCTTTTTTAAGGCGGGAAGGATCTCTTCCTCTTTGGTCACCCGGATCGCCTCCACGCCATAGGCCTTTGCCCACCTGACAAAATCCGGCTCATAAGGGCCCCCGTCAGGATCGGCAAGGGTCTCGTCCGCGTGTACCCTGTGATTTAAGTTGACAATTGCGTATCTCTTGCCGTAAATGTACTCCTGCTGCTGGCGGACCATACCGAGATAGCCGTTGTTAAAAATACACACGATCACAGGGGCGTCCTCTAAAACCGCCGTCGCCATCTCCTGCATATTCATCTGAAAGCCCCCGTCCCCGGTCAGACAGATGACATTCTGATCAGGGCAGGCAATCCTGGCGCCGATCGCCGCCGGAAAGCCGAAGCCCATGGTCCCCAAACCCCCGGAGGTAAACATGCGCTTCTTCTCATTTAACGCAATGTAGGAATAGGCCCACATCTGATGCTGGCCCACGTCCGCGACAAAAATCCCCTCCGTAAATTCCCTGTTGATAGACTCCATGATGGTCTGGGGAGACATTTTCCCCTCCCGTCCGACAATCTGTAAGGGATGTTCCTGATCCCAGGACCTGATCTGCTCTAACCAGGAATCCGTGGCCAGGGGCTTGGCCCACTCCAAAAGGTGGTCTAAGGCCAGACTCGCGTCTGAAACCACAGGGACATCGACGACAACATTTCTGGAGATGGACGCCGTGTCAATATCGATATGCACAATTTTGGCACTGGGAACGAATTCCTTCAGATTGCCTGTGATCCGGTCGTTAAACCGGGTCCCGATGGAAAAGAGGACATCGCAATTGTAGAGGGCTGTGTTGGAGGCAAAGCTGCCATGCATACCGGCGTCGCCCACATAGAGCTCGTGGCCCTCGGGAAGAGTTCCCTTGCCCATGACCGTTGAGACGACCGGCACCCGCATCTTCTCCGCAAATGCCCGCAGCTTGTCACCGGCTCCGGCAATGTGAACGCCTCCGCCCGCGAGAATCACCGGCTGTTTGGCCCTCTCAAGGAGCTTGAAGGCCTTCTTGAGCTGTCCGATGTGAACCGTGTCATTGATCTTATATCCGCGGATATCCACCGCGTCCGGATACTCATCCGGGCCATAGGCCTGCTGGATATCCTTTGGAATGTCAATCAGGACAGGACCCGGCTTGCCGGAAGCCGCGATCTGAAAGGCCATTTTCAGGATCCTACCCAACTGCCTTCTGTCATGGACAGTAACGCCCCATTTGACGACAGACCGGGTCATACCGACAATATCGACTTCCTGAAAGGCGTCGTTGCCGATCAGGCTCTGAGCTACCTGGCCGGTAATGACCACAAGGGGAATGGAGTCATAGTGGGCATCGGCAATCCCTGTGATCGCGTTAGTCGCTCCGGGCCCGGAAGTCACCAGACAGACACCGACTCTCCCCTTTGCCCTGGCATAGCCCTCCGCCTCATGAACAAGCGCCTGCTCATGGCGGGGCAGAACCAGTCGAATATTGCCGGACTTATACAGCTCATCCAGAATATCTGTGATCATTCCGCCCGGATAGGCGAAAATGGTATCCACGCCCTCGTGTTCCATGGCTTTGACAAATAGTTTTCTTCCCGTGATATCCATGGTGCAGGATCTCCTTGTATCTCTTATCTTGTCAGGCTCCGCTGCGCTTTCTTTATCATCCGGCCTGTGACAGGCCCTTACGCCGACGTATCATCCCGCTGGCCTTATCCCGCGTGAAACAATCAAAATTATGACCACAGGGGATTATCGGTATGTGGTGATTCCATCGGCCTCGTCCCGCGTGAATCTGTCGTAACTATACCGGCGGATGGATCTGTATTCCTTTCCCTCAGGCTCTGCGGCGATAGCTGGTGAAATAGTACTCCGTGTCATAGTATGTCTGCTCCTCAGAAGCATCCGCGCACTCCCATTCCTCCATCTGATCGAGATTGGGAAAATGCGCGTCCGCGTCGTAGGAATAGTCTATTTTTGTGACATAGGCCAGGTCGCAGAAGGGTTCCAGCTGGCGATAGACGCTCTCTCCTCCGATGACGTAGACTTCCCGGCCGTCATAATCCTTCAGAACAGACTGCAATTCCTCAATGGAGTGGACAACGATGACCCCCTCCCTGTTAAAACGCGCGTCTCTGGTCAAAACGATATTGACCCTGTCCTTCAGGGGCATACCGTGGGGAAAGGAATCCAGGGTCTTTCTTCCCATGACAACAACCTGATGCAGCGTCGTCCTTCGAAAGAACTTCATATCCTCCGGGATTGAGATCAATAGCTTTCCCTTCTTACCGATCCCCCAGTTTCGATCGACGGCGACAATCATTTTCATACGCACACCTCTATTCTCAACGCCCGGACACCTGTTCTGTCAAAATGCTCTCTATCCATGGCCTCTCAGGCCAGATTCGCGTCGCGAGAATCCCTTTCTCCAACAGGGATTTATCCATCGGCGCCGATCCATCCTTTAACATAGAGGAATCCTTTAACACTGCTTTCGTCAGACAGCGATCGGAATGTTCTTTATCTGCGGCCCATACTGATAATCATCCAGACGGATGTCTTCTTCTGTAAACTGATAGAAATCATGAATTTCCGGGTTGAGCCAGAACTTTGGCGCCGGAAACTGCTCTCTGGAAATCAATTCCTGAACCAGGGGGATATGCCGGTCATAGATATGCGCGTCGGCAATGACATGTACCAGTTCTCCCACCTCCATATGACAGACCTGGGCCAACATATGGAGCAGGACCGCGTACTGGCAGACATTCCAGTTATTGGCCGCAAGGACGTCCTGTGACCGTTGGTTCAAGATGGCATTTAAAACCATCCTCCCGCTCTTGGGATTTTTCGTCACATTAAAGGTCATAGAGTAGGCGCAGGGATAGAGATGCATCTCATGCAGATCGTCAAAATTATACATATTGACCATAATCCGGCGGGAGAAGGGATTGTGTCTTAAGTCATAGAGTACGGCGTCGATCTGATCCATATAGACCGGACTTCCATCGGCATCTGTGTGATGCAGGTATTTTTTGCCGATCTGATATCCGTAGGCCTTGCCGATTGAACCCTCTTCATCCGCCCACTCATCCCAGACCGAAGATTTCAGGTCGCTGATATTGTTGGACTTCTTCTGCCAGATCCAGAGCATCTCATTGACGCAGGATTTGATCGCCGTGCGGCGCAGGGTGATGGCCGGAAATTCTCTCGATAAATCATAGCGGTTCACAACTCCAAAGCTCTTGATGGTATGCGCGGGCGTACCATCCTCCCAGCGGGGGCGGACTTCCATTCCTTGACTCCCGGTTCCCCGATTGATAATCTCCTCGCACATGTCGACAAAGACGCGATCTGCATAGCTCATAGACAAACCTCCTGGCCATTTGCTTGTTCCTAATTATATGGAGAAGCCGCCCTCCTGACAAGTTTTCAGGCTTCGAACCTTCGAGTGCAAAGTAGGGCAGGCGAGACCTCGAACCTTTGAGTGCAAAGTGCACTCGAATCATGAGAAAGAAGCCGTCCCTAAAGAGACGCCTCCGTCCTACAGGAGCGCGAGACGGCCCGCGGCGTCCAGTGGACGCCATGATTGCGGGCCGACCGAGCCGGCAGGCGAGACCTCGAACCTTCGAGTGCAAAGTGCACTCGAATAATGAGAAAGAAGCCGTCCCCAAGGGGGACGACTTCTTTCTCATTACCCGAGCGCGAGACGGGACTCGAACCCGCGGCCTCGACCTTGGCAAGGTCGCGCTCCACCAACTGAGCCACTCGCGCATATGCCGTCTGATCAACGACAAATGTTATACTAACGAACTTGCCCATTCTGGTCAAGCCCAAATTTTAAAATGGGAGCGAAAATGGAAGCAGTCAAGCAAGAATGCCCTCGACCAGCTTCTCTGAACAGGGTATTCTTGCTTGACATAGAGCCTGAATTTTTACTGCTGCGCTGTGTACTCTGCAAATCCACTACTCTTCAATTCTGCTTGAATGGACTCCAAATTTGCCCATTGACTACCGACGGATGTATAACCATAGGAATCTGTCTTCAAAATTGCTCTTTCGTCGACAACCTTCATATTCTCACATCCGAAATAGGTAAAGTAGGTCTTTGTGCTAGGATTATCGCTGAGGAAATACTTAACCGTCTCCGTAACCTTATAGACCGTTCTTGCACTGACAGAACCCTCATCTCCCTTTTCGCTCCTTGAACCGGAAGGAGAAAACTTGATGTAGTCCTTCTGCTTCTCCACCTGATAGGTTCTGTAATCGTCATTCTTCGTTTTTGCCTGCATATAGGTATTTGCTGCGTCAAACATATCTTTAAGTCCGGAAATTTCTGTGACTTCTTTCAGACCGCTCACCCTAACTACGATCTCATTTGTATCATCTTGAAGCTTTTTCCCCTGCTTGGCCAGATCCTCCAAAGCATCCTTTCGAATCCCGACCTTTACCGCAGTATCATTTGCCAGGCTTCCATCCAGATTCGCGTTTATATCGTAGATGGTGCTATCATACTGTACACTGCCAAACTTGTTATAGCCGATAAATTGAATGGGATACTCTTTCTGTAAATCCTCCAGAGATATCTGCTGAAATTCCTTTAATCCCTTAACTGTATACTCTTTTGTTTCACTGACAAAAGCCTTCTTGTCTCCCTCACAGACAACCGTAAATACGACTTTATCTCCATTTTTGAGATGATCCGTCTTGTCAAACCCATAGCTCACATTGTTCCGCATTACTTCTGCAGCGGCAATCTTTAGGTAATTGCCGGATCCGGATTCAAGATGCTTCGCTTGGTTCAGTGGGAGGCCTGCCTTCTTGTAAGACACCTCCATGATCTTTTCATCGAGCTTGCTCTTATTGTATTTAACCGTTCCATAACCGTCATAGCCCTCAAATTCAACCTTGAGCTCCTTGCTCAGCCTCACGGGTTGGGCGTCGATAAATGATTTCACACCCGCGCCAACAATGAGCACTATAAGGACGGCTATTATCGGAACTATAAATTTCCTGTACTTTCCAAAGAAGGTTTTTCCCTCCTGCGCATCCCTCTCTGCCGTCTGATCAAATACAGGAGGTGGCGCCGTCTTAGTCTCCGTCTGATCATCCTCAATCGGCTCTGAGCTTTCGCTTCCTTCCTTATCATCCTCTGCTATCCCAGAGTCAGCCTCCCCTGATTCAGGATTCTCGCCCTCCAACTCAGCATCCTTTGTCGGTTCCGTCTTTTCACTTTCCAACTCGCTGTCAAGCTCAGAGTCACTTGTTTTCTGCTCCGTTACATCCTCCTCAAAAAAATTTTGCTTACCCTCTTCCATATTACAACCCCTTTCCGGTCCCCTCTTGTAAAATCCATGGACCCTAAGATGAAATGTAAATAAGGAGAGTTAGTATGATTTCCCCACTTTTCACTCAAATTTGAAAAATCTCCTTCTCCCCCTCAACTCATGTGTATTTTATCACATTTTGGACATATTTTCACATTCTTTATACCGCCACCCCCTCTCATACCGGGGAGTATCCGATCGGCCAATCCAGTTGGCATTTCATAAGAAATATCCTGGCCCGTATTCCACACCGGCAGAAGAAATCTGTGGCCGGTGGACTAAAGTCCATTTGTCTGGCGCCCGATGACACCGTTGCCAGAGAAAGAGCCGAAGCCTTCATTGAAAAATACCGAAAACGTTTCTCAGAGGCCGTACACTGTCTGGAAGATTCGCTGACAGCACTGTTAAACCAAACCATCGCCTGAAATTCTACACACCTCAATGACGACTTTCGCAAACACTACTTGATACTATGTTCTCAAGGAGTGTTGCACTTAACCTGAGAATCTTACCTCAGATTTACTCAACAGATTTCAGTGACTCCACCATATCAATTTTTGTTGCCTTGCCCGCAACCAGTAAATTAATAAGCAGGGAGCTTCCAACTGCAATCACTGCAGCAATCAAATATGACTTCCACGAAATATAAGGAGAATATTCTATGGCTGTTGTTGAGACAGTCTTTACGTAAATTTTAAGAAAACACCATCCGATTATGGTTCCAAATAACCATCCAATTATGATGTGAATAACATTCCCCTTTATAATCAGCGACTTAATTTCCTGATTATAAGAACCCAGCACACGAAGTGTAGCATATTCTCTATAGCGTTCTGTAAAATTCAGCAATCCAAGATTATACAGGATAACCACACTAAGCAATATAGCCGCCGCAATCAGGAGAACAATCACTCCATGAACACTTTCAATAATTTTTTTTGCCTCGGAGTACTGTTCGTCAAGTCGAATTTTCCCATTGACAGCGACCATTTTTTCCACATTTTCGATATTACGGCTTTTACCAGCCAGCAACGTATTCGGCATAAATGAATTTCCCAAAGATTCCCAATAAGTTCTGGACATAAAAATACCCTGTGGACTATTTACATCCTCAATGCTGCTCACCTTCACACACATCTGCTTTCCGCCAGCCAATATACTGATGAACTGATTTGGAGATGTATGCAAATCTTTTGCAGCATTCTGTGAAAGAACAACTCCGTCCCCTGGAAGAGCAATCGCCCCCCCATTTTCAGCACGAAGCGTCATATAATATCCCTTATCTAAAACAACAACATTTTCCAAACAGGTAGCACCTGCATTCCCCGTCTCACAAGACAGTTCTGTAATCCACTGATATTGATTATCCAGTTCGTCTTCTACCTTTGCTTTATCTTTTTCAACCAAAGATGTATCTAATTTAAATTTTTCATAATAAGTATACTGCTGTCTATAAATTTTTCGATTCGTCTCATTAATCGAGTCCTGCAAGCCGAAGCTTGCCATCAGAAGTGTTAGACTTCCAAACACTCCTATAATCCCCACCATAGTGCGAATCTTATTATCTCCGGCATCGCGAAGAATCCAGCGCCAATCGAAGCTCAAACTATCCCATAAAAAACGGATATTTTCGAGCCAAACCTTCTTCCAGCTATGACCTTCATCATTTCTCAATAATGCGGCAGGTGCTTCTTTTACAATGGCCCCTGAAGATATCCAGGCCGCTAACGTACAGATCACGGCAAGAAGGATCACCAACCCAATGGACCAGACAGAATTCTGCGCCTTCCATTCAGGCAAACTAAAAAAATCCTTTTGTAAATCCAATAAAACAGGTGTAATGGTATATGGGGCAAGTTCATATCCAAGAATAGCCCCAGAAATACTGACCAGAAATCCATATAAAGCAAAGTGAATTTTTATCTGGATCCCATGAAATCCGAGAGCTTTCAAAGTACCGATCTGCGTCCTCTGTTTTCTCACAATTCTTGTCATTGTTGTGTAAATTGTGAGAAGTGCTAGCAGGAAAAAAATTATCGAAAACATAATTGACATTTTTCTAATCTGCTGAATTTTATTCCTAAACTGGGACACTGTGGCGAATTCGCCTCTGTCATAAGCACCAAGATATTTTCCACTCAATTCCGTATGAATATCTGCCTTCAACTGATGAATGTCCGAACCGGATTTTACTGTTATTTTCATCTGGTTCCACGAACCATTCGAAACAATCTGATCCATTGTATTTTGTGAGACAAACCCAAACGTATACTTTTCATGATCAGGAGCCATAGCCGTTGAGGATCCTGTATAGTAAATAAATTCCGGATCATATCCGATTCCCTTTACCTCGATTTCTTTTTTCCCCTTATCTCCATATAGACAAATCCTGTCACCAATTTTAATGTTCTTCTTTGAAGCATATTCCGCATCCAGCCAAATCCCTTCTGCATCACACTCATATGGTTCTCCCTGTACAATTTGGGGTTGAGAAACCTCGTTGCTCTCATCTGCGGTAAGGCAAATATGTACATCTGACTCCTGATCCAAATAGACGCTTTTTACCGTTGCGAGTTGTACCTGATCGATTGCTTCTAATTCTTGAATTTTTTCTGCGTCTCGTTTCTCGAGACCGGAGACATTCACCCAAATATCAGCCAGTTTACTGCCCGAGAAGTAAGATATTCTCTCCTGCTCCATCCCATTCCAGACACCTTCAATTCCAGAATAAATCAGCATGCCAAGTGCACACATGATAAAAATTGATATAAATTGAGCCTTCATGCGCCACATGTCACGCATCATTTTTTTTAACAGAATCCACATTACCACTTCACCTCATCAACTGTTAACGGTTTTTTATTCTGCTCTATAGACTCTATTTTCCCATCCTTTAAATGAATGACACTGTCCGCACAAAGTGCAATTGATGCATTATGTGTAACAATAATCACTGTCTTTTTATACTTCCTGGCCATTTTGACCATCAATTTCAGAATAGTCTGCCCCGTCATACTATCCAGTGCGCCTGTTGGCTCATCACATAAAAGAATATCTGGATTTTTACAGAGCGCCCTTGCAATAGAAAGCCGTTGCAATTCTCCTCCAGATAATTCACTCGGAAAATATCTGCTTCTCTTTCCAAGACCAACGTCGTTAATCATTTCCTTCGGATCAAAAGACTGATTATTCATTTTCTGAACAATGCTGACATTTTCCAATGCGTTCAGCGATGGAATAAGATTATAAAACTGGAAAACAAAACCTATTTTCTTTCGTCTATATTCAGTTAAAGCGTATTCCGAAAGTTTTGCTATGTTACTCCCGAATACTGTAATTTTTCCCTCAGACGGACGATCCATCCCCCCCATCAGGTTTAACAGTGTGCTTTTCCCAGAACCGCTTGGCCCAAGTACTACCGTAACCTTCTCGCTCTCAATCTCAAAACTCACATCATCCAAAGCATTTACGAAACCGCGTCCAACCTTATATGTTTTAGTCACATGTTCAAACATCAATGCTTTCATCTTCTTTGCTTTCCTTTGCTCTTGTGCGTTCTCTATTTCATAGAGCTAATACTTCCTCATTCACATTTTCACATCAAATAATCGCTTGATAATTTCTTTGATCATCGATGATTCCGATATCATATATTCAATTTTTTGTTCGGGAGCAATCTGGTTTATGTTGCTGAATAGACCTGCAACAAAAAGACGGGAAAAGAAAGCAGGATTCTCACATTTGCATTCACCACTCTGATTTCCCATCTCTATCATCTCTGCCACAAATGGGATCAGCTTTTCCCCAATCTCAATAAAAATCCGAGCGTGAATTTCTCCATTTTTCGCAGTCATCATTTCAAGAAACAACTTTGATTCACGATTTGCAGCTGTAATAAAAACATTGAAAACTGCATCTATTTTTCTCATCAGAGCATCATCTCTATTAACTACTTCTCTGATTGCTCCCATAATCTGATCAGCATACTGTTTCGCAACAGCTTCCATAACTTCCTCTTTAGATTTGAAATAATAGTAAAATAGCCCCTGCGCAACTCCAATCTGACTCACGATATCCTTAATCTGTGTTTCCTTATAACCATTCTGTTCGAACAATCTGCGGGCAGTCGATACTATTTCTGCTTTTCTTTCTTCTGGATCTTTCGTTACTCTCATTTATAATCTTCCTTTTTACTGACTGACTTAAGTCAGTAATAAATTATTACCTTTCATTCATTCTGTCAAGTCCCCAATTTATTTCCATGCATAAAATGGAATCGATATTATGCCCCAGTTGGCATTTCTTCCAGGTTATCAGATAATAGACGCATCCAAATGCACTGGCAAGGAGGTAACATGGCTGACTTGATTGAATACATCCGCTGGCGGGGGGATCTGACTTTTTCTGAAAGACCCTTTAATGACGTAGACAATCTGGTTCTCTCACAGATTGCCTATCATGCCTTCGACGGCATTATTCCCTCCCCTGGTCAGGGACAGATCTCCCTGCAGGAGGCGGCAGATCTCTTCCTGGAGCATCCGGAGCGGGGCGCCATTCCCGGTCAGGACCAGAGCCAGAACAACTGTTTCCTAAAAGAAACCGCTGCCTGTCCCCGCTTTCGCCAGGTTCTGGTCAGCGATTTTGTCAACGACATCTCCGACTATTGCAATAACCGAATGCAGTTTTCAGCCCTCTGCTACCATTTACCGGACGACAGTCATTACTGCGCCTTTCGCGGCACTGATGACACTGTCGTTGGCTGGCGGGAGGACTTCATGTTTTCCTATGAGATTACCAACGCCCAGAAAGAGGCGGCCTTCTATCTGGCATCACGCGTTACGGAAAATCCAGATGCTCTCTGGCGGGTCGGCGGTCACTCCAAGGGAGGGACTCTGGCTGTCTACGCAGCCACCAATCTCGTCGCAGACCTCCAGGATCGGATTGACTCTGTCTACTCGAACGACGGCCCGGGGATTCCGGAGGAATTCTCGAATCGAGAGGGACAGGCTCGCATCCAGAAACGCATCCATAAGTTCACGCCCACCTATGGCATGATCGGCATGCTCCTGGAAGATCCGGACACAATACGATATCCTGCCAAAGCACAGGAGGAAGGCTCTCTGACGATCGTCAAAAGTTCTGCCAGGGATATCGTTCAGCACTGGGCACTTTCCTGGCAGGTTGAAGGCGACCACTTCCAGACCGCACTCGATCAGCAGCCCAGGGTTAAACACCTGAACCGCGTCTTTGATCGCTGGATTCGCTCGGCCAGTTTTGAAGAGCGCCAGGCCTTCATCAGAACTCTTTTCGACTCTATGAATGAGGTCGGCTCCAATGTCTCCGACCTTCTCAAGAGCCCGATCCAGGTTGGCAATATTGTCCTCGGACATATGAGAGATGCCGACTCTTTGACACAATCAGCCATTCGAAAGTTCTTCGATAGTCTGGGCCACGAGAACCAGAGGCAGTTGTTGGAGGGCTTGCAGCAGACGCAGAAGAATCTTTTGAAAAGACTTGGCATCACGGGTGGCGACAACAATCTCTCAGATCAGCAGAAAAGCGACTAAATCATTTCCGGCGAATAGAGGATATTATTGCATCCGGTCTTCTCGTTCCAGACCAACTGGCAGTCAATTCCGAAGAGTTCCCTGATGCGATCAGGAAGCAGAGTCTCCTCCGGGCTTCCTGACGCGACGACATGTCCCTGCCTCATCAAAATCACCTGATCACAGTAGGTCGCCGCGATATTCAGATCATGAATGCTGGAGAGGACGGTCAGCTTCTGCCTCTTTAAGATGTTCATAATCTGATACTGATAGCCGATATCCAGATGGTTGATCGGCTCGTCTAAAATGATAAAGCTGGCCTCCTGCGCCAGCGCCCTGGCAATTAAGGCCCTCTGCTTCTCTCCTCCTGACAGGGACAGAAAGTGCCGCTTTTCGTACCCCTTCAGCCCCATCCCCTCGATACAGTCAAGAACCACTCTCTGATCTTCTGCGGAACTGCCTCCCAAAGCCTTCTGGTGGGAGAAACGCCCAAGCAGAACCATTTCATACACTGACAGGTCAAACTCGATATTATTTTCCTGCTGCATGACCGCCATGCGGTGGGCCCTCTGCCGGTTGGACATCTGATCGACTCTGTGTCCGTCCAGATAGACCACACCCCGATCCGCCTTAAGTACCTGATAGATATTCTTGAGCAGGGTTGACTTTCCACAGCCATTCGGCCCGACAATCCCGACGAAACTTCCCGGCCGAATCCGCAGATCAATATCCTCGATAATCTGCCTTCGATCCATGGAATAGGACAGTCCCTCCACCAGGAGCTTCAAATCCCCCTTGTCTGTCTCTCTCATTTCCCTTATCCTCCTATCCAGCTTCCTCGTCTTTTCTTTTTTGCTAGGACTGAGACCTCTTGATCAGGTAGAGGAAAAAGGGAGCTCCAAAGAAGGCGGACACAACGCCGATGGGCAATTCTTCCGGACGAATCAGTGTTCTGGAGAGCAGATCCGCCAGAACCATAAAAGAGCCTCCCAGCAAGATGGAAGCCGGAATCAGACGGCTGTGCTTACTTCCCACGACAGATCTGGTCATATGGGGAACCGTCAGACCGACAAAGCCGATCACTCCGCTGATAGAGACTATCACCCCGGTCAACGCGGTTGCCACAATAATAATCACGCGCTTGATCCGGGCCGTATTCACTCCCAGGGTTGTCGCGGTTTCATCTCCCAGCATCAAAGTATCCAGGCTGCGATGCATCATAAGGATCAGCAGGCAGCAGATGACAAACGCGCACATGGCGTAGGCAAGCCGGATCCAGTTGGCTCCGCTCAAAGATCCCATCAACCAGTACTGTGCTGTCTTCACCTTATCGGACCCGCTCTGGTGGGTATAAATCATCAAATTGGTCAAAGCTCCGAAGAGAGCTGACACGGCAATGCCCGCCAGAATCAGATTCGTCGCCGTAAGGACATTTTTCATCCTGGCAATGCCAAGCGCCAGAAGCATGGCCAAAAGCGCTCCGATGAAGGCACCGCACATAGTTGCATAATAACCCAGGAAGGAGAGATAGCCATACATAATGACGGAGACCGCCCCCGCAGACGCCCCATGTGAAATCCCAAGGACAAAGGGATCTGCCAGAGGGTTCTTCGTCAAGGCCTGCATGACAATCCCGCAGAGTGTTAAACCGGCTCCTACAATCCACGCTGTAAAGATACGCGGCAGACGGATGTTCCAGATAATTGACCTGGTGCTCTCCTCCCATGTGACAGGGACAACTGCATGTCCTGTCAGCTGATTTATGACAACTCCCCGAATGGTCGACGGATCAATAGATACGCTTCCCCACGCAATTGCGATAAAAATGGAAACTGCCAGGAGCAGAAGCATGACAACAATAAAAATCGAAAAAGCCACCCCTCCTTCCAGGGGAAATATCGTTTTTCTCTTGCTCATGACCTCTCCTCAACAGCAGCCAATCAATACATATGAATAAAAGATCAATGGAACTTATCCGGATAGAACTGCTTCGCCATAATTTTAATGGCATTTGCAGAGCCCGCAGAACCCTGCATATCGGCACAGCAGGCGCTGTATATCTTGCCTTCTCTTACTGCCCGCAGGTTCTTCGTAGCCTCATTGGTCTTCAGAAAATTGATCTTCTCCTCGGTATCATGGTTGTAGTCCAAAACCAAAATGACGTCTGGATCGCGCTGTACCACCTCTTCCCAGGAGGGAGTTGCCCAGCCCTTATTAATATCATCAAAGATAGACAGACCTCCAGCCTTCTTGATCATATCGCCCGGAATTCCCTGGCAGGCAGTGAAGGGAGCGTCCTGACCGGAGTCATAGACGAAGACGGAAACCGGCTTCTGATACGCCTCATTTCCCAGACTCGTATGAACCTGGTCGATGGTCTTTTTCATCTCTTCCACACGCTCTTTGGCCTTATCGGACACGCCGAAGACATGTCCCAGAACATCATAATCCTGATAGAGATCTTCCATGGTCGCAGAGTCTGAACAGCAATAGGGGAAATAAGGAATGATGTGATTTTGCAGACACCAATCCACTGAGAAATGGTTCTCCGAGAAAAGAGAATCCCAGCCCATCATAAAATCCGGTTTCAGATCCAGAATCTGCTCCTTGGAGGCACTGCTTAAATTGGAGCCATCTTCCAGGACCTTGTTGAGAGAGTCCCTGGCCGGGAACTCGCTGACCGTAGACAAGCAGGCCCCTCTGGTATATCCGGCAATGTGATCCTGAAGCCCCAGATCCAGGAAAATATCGGTCATCTGATCTCCGTCTAAAAGAACCCGCTTCGGGGCGGAAGTAAACGTTTCCTTGATATTCTGCCCGATGCCAGACCTCTCCAGATTCAGAGTGATCGTATAGGGCTCGTACTTGCGATTAGCCTCATCGGTAGAAACGGACTTCTCCTGATCACTGACCTGATAGCTGTCCCCTTTGGATCCGGTCACTGTCTTGCTGCCACTGCCGCAGGCAGAAAACAATAACATACTACCACAGAGCGCAGTAAGTCCAATCGTCTTCATAACTCTCATCTGATGAATCCCTCCTTATTAAAAACAGCTTTCCCTATTCTAACACAGGAAAGAATCTTTTGCGGAGACCTCGAACCTTCGAGTGCAAAGTGCACTCGAATCATGAGAAAGAAGCCGCCCTAAAGAGACTCCTCCGTCCTACAGGAGCGCGAGACGGCCCGCGGCGTCCAGTGGACGCCATGATTGCGGGCCGACCGAGCCGGCAGGCGAGACCTCGAACCTTCGAGTGCAAAGTGCACTCGAATAATGAGGAAGAAGCCGTCCCTAAAGGGGACGACTTCTTCCTCATTACCCGAGCGCGAGACGGGACTCGAACCCGCGGCCTCGACCTTGGCAAGGTCGCGCTCCACCAACTGAGCCACTCGCGCATATGCCGTCTGA